>JBCNOR010000143.1:0-10078 GCA_039593785.1 Niabella sp.
CGATGCTTTAAAAAAATACGAGGGCAGCCTGGTGATCGTAAGCCACGACCGTCATTTTATTTCTAAGACAGCAAACAAGATCTGGGAGATTGTTGATCACCAGATCAAGGAATTCAAAGGTGGATATGATGAATGGGTGGCATGGAACGAAAGAATGGCCGCACAGGCTAAGCAGGCAGCTTCCTCGAAAAAAGAAGAACAAAAAGCTAATGCAGCCCCTGCCCCTGCTCCTGTTGTAAAGGAAAAGCCGGTAGAAGCTGCTCCGAAAAACCAGGCCATTAACAAAGAGCAAAAAAAGGAGCTGCAAAAACAACAGCGCCAGTTTCAGCAGGCAGAAGAGGCATTGAATAAAAACAAAGCTTTATTAAAAACGCTGGAAGCGCAACTGGCCGATCCGGCTATTTATGCGGATAAAGACAAGTTTCTTGAAGCAGAGCAGGGATATAAAAAAGCCGCAGAAGAAAATAAACAACTGGAGAAAAAATACGAAGAAGTATTTACCTTATTAATGGAACTGGAAGAGCAGGCGGGGTAATCACCCTGCCTGGTCATGCCGCATACCCTTTGCCACTTTAAACAGGTGTAATATGTAGGGGAATAGGGCATCCATGGTTTCTTCGGCTCCGCGGGTGGAGCCTGGCAGCGTAATCACCAATGAATTACTGATAAAACCAGCCACACCTCTCGATAGCATGGCATAAGGCGTTCTTTGCTGCCCATAGTTACGGGCGGCTTCCATAATACCGGGAATTTCCCGGTCCAGCAAAGGCTTGATCGCATCCGGCGTCACATCCCTGGGGCTCAGCCCGGTACCTCCTGTGAATAATATCAACTGATAGCCTTCGCCTGCTAATGCTTTAGCTCTTTGTGCTATAAGGTCTTTTTCATCAGCAATGATCTCGTAAGCAGCTGCCGTGATATGATGCTGTTGCAGCTTTTGCAGGATAGCCTTTCCGCTGCGGTCTTCTTTATTATCTGAAGCTATACTATCAGAGCAAACCACCACCGCGCATTTAATACCAACTGCATCATCTTTAAAATCAGACTTCCCGCCTTTTTTGGCTTCCAGCCTTATATTGGAAATCGATACCTCCTTATCAACAGGCTTTAGCATATCATACATAGTCAGCGCCGTGATAGCCGCGCCATGCATCGCTTCCACTTCAACACCAGTTTTATAAATGGTATGCACCGTAACGCTGATTATAATATCCAGTCCTTCAACCTGGTGACTGATCGCTGCATATTCTACCGGCAAAGGATGACAATCGGGAATTACGTCGCTGGTTTTTTTAATAGCCAGCAGGCCCGCAGCGCGCGAGAATTCAAAAACATCTCCCTTGGGGATTGTTCTGTTATGAATAGCTTCAATAGTCTCCTGCTTCGACACCGTCAGGGTTGCTACTGCTACGGCTTTTCTTAAACTGCTTGACTTAAAAGTTATATCAACCATACTAAACAATTAGATCACAAATTTACGGGCGCATACAGTTCTTCGTATTTTATGTTTTTCACCGCAAAGAAACACAAAGCAGCATTGGAAAACTTTTGTGTATTTATTTACATATGACGTGTGTATTCGAACGCAAAACATTTCGATTGGTGAAGACAGCACTCTAGTCGCACCGTTGTGTCTTCTATATCCTGCCAACGCCCATCTGTCAACTGTCCACTTCCTCTTTACCTGTTCACCTTCCACTGATGTGTTTCATCCTCAAAAAGTTCTTTTCCCCAAACAGGCAATTCCTTCTTGATCAATTCTACCAGTTCGGCACAAGCGTCTATAGCCGCCCGCCGGTGCGGCGCCGATGTAAATACAAAGAGGCATAACTCTCCCGCTTTTACCCTACCCAGGCTATGATACACATGCATACAGGTAAGTACATATTTATCAAAAACAGCTTCACGTATCTCATGCATTTTTTGCAGGGCCATTTCTTCATAAGCCGTATACTCGATGGCAGCTACTACGCGATCGTTAATAACATCGGCCCTTACCTGCCCTAAAAAAATATCATGCGCACCAATACTGGTTTTGACCGCATGCTTCTGAATGCTATCTGCTATAAAAGCAGCGCCGATGGGGCCTTCTACAAAAATATTTTTCACTTTCTTTTCGCTCATAATAAAGAATACTGTGTTTGCAGCCAGTTATGAATACCGCCTTTCAGGCTGTACACCTGTAATTGGTGATTCCATTGTAATAGCAGGCGGGCCGCAGCCAGGCTTCGCCTGCCCGAAGCACAAAAAAACACAATGTTACGCTGCTTTAGCTCGTCCGCTCTTTCTGCCAGTTCGGGCAAAGGAATATTAAGGTGTGAAAAGCTTTTTACCGGTGGTTGTTCATCAGGATTACGTACATCAACAAAGACCACATCCTTACGTTGCGTCCACTGCGTGAAAAGCTCCGCTGTTATTTCTAAAGGATCAACAGCCACACATTGCGCATCATATACAAAGTTTTGCAAGGCTGCTATGGTTTCGGGCATCTTGCTTTTATCAGGATTAGGCGCCATCAACACTTTATAAACCTGGTGATCGCGCATATCATAAGTAATCAATTCATTGGCGCTCACGCTACCGACACCTGTGATCATTTTCACTACTTCGGCTGCCATCATGGTACCGATCATTCCGGGTAGCATACCCAGCACTCCTGCCTCGCTGCAATTAGGCACCTCATCTTTGCCCGGCGGCTCTGGAAAAAGATCACGGTAATGCAGCGACCTGTTAGTGCCTGCTGCAACCCGGTAGTTAAAAACAGAAACCTGCCCCTGATATTGGGCGATAGCGCCATATACCAAAGGTTTTCCGAATAACACGCAGGCATCATTCACCAGGTAACGGGTAGGAAAATTATCAGAGCCATCTACGATAATATCGTAATCTGAAATAATATCGGCCGCGTTTGCATTAGACAGTCGCTCTTTGTAGGCTTTAATAACGATGTCAGGATTTAGTTCCTGTAAACGCGCTGCTGCTACTATTACTTTTGCTTTGCCTACATCGCTTGTATGGTATAATACCTGCCGGTGTAGATTCGAAAGCGACACCAGATCATCATCAATGATACCGATCATCCCGACACCAGCGCCGCACAGGTATTGTAATACAGGACAGCCTAATCCGCCGGCACCCACCACTAAAACACGCGCGGCCTGTAACCTTTGCTGGGCCTGCATTCCAAAATCCTTTAGAATAAGCTGCCGTTGATACCTCGTATGGAATTCATTTTGACTCATAAATCATCCTCCCGAAAAAGGAGGTAAAAGAGCGACAACATCTCCTTCAGCTAATGATATATCTCCTGCCACCATTTTCTGGTTAACAGATAACGCATATTTCTTTTCTTTGAGTAACGGAAACTGCTTCCAAAGTTCGAGCTCTAACCCACGCAAGGTTCCGGCCACAGGAACCTCTGCTGCGTTCCCGGCAATTTCCGTAAGCTGACCAAAAAATAAAACCTGTATTGCCATAAGCAAATTTAGTGAACCCTTTTGATGATCATTTTCCTTAGTCCTTTCACCTATCTCCTCCCCGTTGCTTCATCCGCCGCGGATAGCAGCGCAATCCTGTCCGGCATTTGCACGCCTCCCGGTGATCGAAAACTACAACCTGGCAGACTTTAGCCTACCCTGACTAACACCGAAAAAACATAAGAAGCGTAAGCATGTCAAAATCAAACTTATTTTTATGATACGAAAAACAACTTCAATGCCGCCATTAACAAAACAAGAGAAAGTATATACTTTAATGCATCCTGCCTGAACTTAAGAGATCCGAAATAAGCGCCCAATAAGCCTCCGGCGAAAGCTACGACTACATACCCGTACATATCTGCCGTAAATTGTATGCCTTTGGTTAATTGTCCTGCCAACCCCGCAACTGAATTAACAAAAATGAAGATAGCGCTGATGGCCGCCGATTGTTTCATATTCGCCCACCGAAGTAATAGCAGAACAGGAGATAGGATAATGCCGCCACCAATACCAATAAGGCCGGATAAGAACCCGATAGCAGCGCCAATCAGAATAGCCAGCCCTAACTGATGTTTCTTTGTGGCTTCCAACTTAAGGTTACCGAAAAAAAGAAACCGCGCAACAGGGATCAATAATAAAAGACCCAGTATTTTTTTATAGAAAGAAGCATCGACTGTGATGAGCCCACCTAAAAAAGCAAAGGGTATGGAGGCAAGCGCCAATGGTATAAACAACTTCATTTTAAAATAACCGCCCCTGTAAAATTGTATAAAAGATACCAGCGATACGAAAAGATTAAGTAGCAAAGCCGTGGGCTTCATTACCTCGGCTGCCACACCGAAAATGGCCATTAGTGCCAGGTAGCCGCTGGCGCCACCATGCCCTATAGAAGCATATAAAAACGCTACTATAAACAAACTCAGATAAAACAAATACATTAAGTCCATGCAAAATGGTTATAACAAATGAATGATCACCTTCTCCCCTTCCCCGTACAGGCGTGCATCAATATCCAGCTCTACCAGGCAATTAGCCTGCGCAAAGGAGCTTAACCGGTACGACTCCTGTGCGTCTAATATGCTCACTCCGGCTCCATTATACCAACCTTTTAAAAAATGGGTAAGTGTATGTTGCTTGATATAGCTATTAATTAGTGGTACCTGAAGCGTTTTTAAACTGAGAGGCCGCTGTGTAAGCAGCTCCAAAGCAGGCAGCACGTACATATAAAAGCAGGTCAATACCGAAGATGGATTACCGGGCAGACCGAATAGGATTGCAGGTTCTTTTTTACCAAAAAATAAGGGCTTGCCGGGTCTTTGTTTTATTTTATGAAATACCGTTTGCACCTTACAGTCTTCCGCAGCTTTTATTACGAAATCATAATCCCCCACACTTACACCGCCCGTAAGCAGCACCAGGTCAGACGCTTCCAACGCATGCCTCATTGCCCAGGTCAACTCCTCCGCATTATCTTTCACCTTCACTACCTGCACTTTGGGCAACCCCGCATTGGCTAATGCGGCTGATAGTGTATAGGAGTTTGACTCATACACCTGGCCATACTTCAAAGCCTCACCCGGCTCCAGCAATTCATCTCCCGTAATGATGATCGTGATCACAGGATCAGGATAAACCACTACCTGGCTGATGCCTATACCTGCTAAAAAACCGATAGCGGCAGGCGTTAACCGGGCGCCCGCTTTTAAGGCCAATTCACCCTTTTTAATTTCGGATCCTGCTGGCCTTATGTTGGCTCCCCTGGTAAGCAATTCGTCTTCAATCAACAATCCATCCGAAACCACATGTGTCTTTTCCTGCATTACCACCGTATCAATATCCGCGGGAACCGGGGCGCCTGTAAATATGCGAATCGCTTCGCCTTTTGCCACCGGTCTTTCCCGAGTAGCGCCGGCAGCCATTTCACCGCTTATCTTCAGGGGCTTATTCTTAAGCCAGCCGTCCAAAGAAAATGCGTAACCATCCATAGCCGATTGAGCAAAAGCTGGTACGTCGGCATGAGCAATTATATCACCCGCCAGGGCTTTCCCTAAACCATCTTTTAATGGAATGGTAACGGGTGCCAAACAAACCGTGTTATCTGTTACCAACTCCCTGGCAGTTGCTACACTAATCATTATTTCTATTTGTACAATAATCAAAAACCGGATCAGCCGCCTATAGCGATCATACTCCTGTTGAAAACCTCATCGGCTTTTAGCGCTTCGAAATCTTTGTTCAGCTGTCCGCCCAGTTCAGGGGCTTTGGCAGCTATATTTTGTTTGATGAGCGCTTCAATGTCTTTGCCATTTCGCAGGGCAGACAAAATATCGGTTTCATCCCGGGCAAACAGGCAATTTTTTAATTTACCATCAGCCGTCAGCCTGATACGATTGCAACCTCTACAAAACGGGGCGCTCATGGTACTGATGACAGAGAAGGTTCCTGCATGCCCGGGTACGATATAAGCTTTTGCGGTTTCATGGGCATCAACTTTTAAAGGGAGAAAAGAATACCCCTCAGCAATACGCTCCAGCATTTGCTGCCAGGTGAATACTTTATTACTGGTCCAACGGTTGCCGGCAAAGGGCATGAACTCAATAAATCTTACATGCACCGGTGTATCCTTTGTCCATGCTACAAAATCAAGCAGCTCATCGTCATTCAAACCCGCCATCACCACTACATTGACCTTGACATGAACACCACTGTCCAGCATCAACCCTATATTATCCAGCACCCGGTGAAAGCTCTCTCTCCGGGTAATCAACTGAAATTTCTCTGGCTGTAAGGTATCCAGGCTGATATTAACGGAGCCCAGCCCGGCTTCTTTAAAAACTTCTGTGAAATCGTGCAGCCTGACGCCGTTGGTAGTAAGTGCCAATTGTACCGGCAGGCGGGACAAGGACCTGATGATTACGTCGGCATCCTTCCTGACCAGCGGCTCCCCGCCGGTCAACCGGATCTTCTTCACTCCCAACCTCACAAAGGTTTGCGCGATTTGCTCTATTTCACCGGCCTGCATTAAGGCTTCTCTTGGCGAAAAGGTATAGTCTTCTTCAGGCATACAATAAAAGCACCTGAAATTGCAATTATCTGTAAGAGAAATACGCAGATAATCATGAACGCGATTATATCGATCGATAAGCATTGTTACAATAAATAAGGCTGTCGCTGCATTACTTTCAGCTCATCTCCTATTCTTAAAACTCCTTCACCTTTATATAAAATATTCTGTCCAAAATAAAGCTTGTTATTGAGCTGCCTGTATTTATTCAGCGTGCGCAAAGGCTCCTTTCCTTTAATACCTGTTTCCTGGTCGATGGTGGTCATCACACACCTGGCACAGGGCTTTACAGCCGAAAAGCTGATATCATTTACCATCACTTCTTTCATGGTATCCTCCTCAAAAGCGGCGCCACCGGTAAAAACAATATTAGGCCGGAAGCGGTTCATGGGCAGCCAGTGATCCAGCCTGTTATTAAGATCATCCAAAGAAGCCTGGCCAATCAGCAGCAATGGAAATCCATCAGAAAACGCGGTTATCTCACCGTCATGAGCATACACCGGGTCTACTACTCTTTTCACGGCATCGGGCATATACACCAACCTGCAATTTACACCCAGCTTTTTTGAAAACCAGCTATTCACCCTTTCTTCGGCAACAACGCCTTCACTTTCGTCTTTAAACAGCTCTACCCTCACCCTATCGCCGTTGACCGGATTCAAATCAAGCTCCAATGCGTCGGCGCTATGCCCTTTCTCAAAAATGATCAACCTGCTACCACATAAAACGGTATGCAACAATGCCATCCGGGTTACTTCCCGCTGGGAAATAAAGCGATTATTATCATCGATCAATATCCATCTCCGGTCGTATTCCAGCCCGCGGTCGGACAGCTTTACCTGGTCCAGTAAAATACCCGCCAGTGATTTGACAGGATATACATATAAGTGACTTATTGATAGCATGCTATGAAAGTACACTTTTCTTGCCTACGGATAATCTTTGTTTAAAAGAATGACTAATTTTATAACACATTATTTAAAGCAAATATGACGGGAATTATACTTTGCGGAGGCCTAAGCTCCCGGATGGGCAGCGATAAGGGACTACTACAAACAGAGGCCGCCAACTGGGCCACTGATGCGGCCAGGAAATTACAAGACCTCGGCATATTGGTGAAAGCTTCTATCAACACTTTACAGGAAAACAGCTATGCCCGTGGTCTGCCTGGTGTTGAGTTAATAACCGATAATACCACACTTCCAGTAAAAGGACCCTTACTGGGACTTTTAAGTGCTCATATCGCTAATCCCACGGAAGACCTGTTCATACTGGCCTGTGATATGCCTTTAATGGAAACAGCTTTACTCAAAGAACTGTACACCCTGTACCAAAAACAGGATGCTGAGGTTTTTTTATATACCAATGAAGGCGAGGCAGAACCGCTGTGCGCAATATATACTGCTGCCGCCCTTCATCAAATAATGACCATGCTGCGGGAAGGACAACTAAAGAAGTTCAGCATGAAATTCACATTGGATCATCTGCGGTTGGCCACTTTACCTCTTAAAGAGGAGCAAAAAAAACACTTCCGTAACTTCAACGCACATGCCGACCTGAATGGGTTGTAGCTTATGATTCATGGATACCGGATGATTGTTCATGGTTCATAGATCATGATTCGTCATATATATCTAATGATCACTTTGTCATTGACTATTGACCATTGCCCACTCACCACTAGGTGCAACCCGCTTAAAATCTTTTTTAGGTGCTTCACAGATAGGGCAGCAATAGCCATCCGGTAATTGCCGGAATGCCGTACCTGCCTCCACTCCCTGTTCGGGATCTCCGTACACGCTATCATAAATACTTAAACAATGGGTACATTGATAAGGCCATTCCCCCGGTTCTTTTGCAGGCTTAACCGTAGCGGGGAGTGGTTCGGGCGGTGTTACCCGCTGTTCCGTCTTCCTCTTATAATACCATAAAACCGCATTCTGTAACTCAGCTGCCAGGTGCCACCTGGTAATATTGCTAATGAATACCGTTTCCGTACGCTCATTAGGATTAAAATCTTTTGAACACAAAATATCATATACATAAAAGAACCCTTTACCCAGCACTTTTACCAGCGGTTTTCTTTTAATAAGAATACTGCTGAATATCTCACTACCCTTACGTGTTTTTATTCCTATACAGATCCCGAAAGTACGGGCATCCATCGCATTCAACTTACGCACCAGCCAGCTTTTTAATCTTTTGGCTGCATAATCATTATCCTCTACCTGGAAATTCAGTTCATTGGCGGCGTGGCGCATATTGATTTCATGCTGATCCAATAAGCTGCTCCACCAGTGCTTATCCTTTTCTTCAATGCCTTTTATAATGATCGATTTCCAGGGTGTTGAACAAAGCTGTCCCAACTTGGTGCTTAAGCACAACTGGCAGAGCTCCTTTAAAAATGACACGGCAAACATTTCGTTTCGCCTGTACACCCCTAACCAATACTTGTTATTATGCCGGTTAAACCCTTCGTAATAGGGAAGATTAAAAGAGGGCAACTCCATCGGTTCGTTTGCTGTGCGCGTTATGTAGGTACCTTTTTTAATAATCGTAAACAGCTTTTCTCCATCAGCAGAATGGCCATGGGCAAATGCTTCGGCATCACTACAAATAATATTTTCAATATCACGCGAGATCCTGGCAACATCGTTGGTATATACTGTTTCATTCCATTCAAACACCGTATTGGTTTTAGGAAAGCGAATAAACAGGTGCCAGAAATGAGGAGTGCGTGGGGAAGCTACCCAGTTGATATTACCTGTAAGCAAGGGTGTAAAACTCTGGTTGCTGTCTGAGATATTGATCTTCAACCTGGGCCTGTGATCTAACTCGTCCAGTATATCTTTATATACCCCCTCGCTCAACCAGCTATTGTTAATAAAAACCTCTTCAGCGGGGTAAGAACTTACTATATTAGGATACTCCTCTTTGTCAACTTCATAAGCGATATCTAAAAGCTTCAATCCTTCTGCCAGCCTACCGGCCAGGTTTTCTTCCACATCAATCAGCAGCTGCTGTCGCAAACCAAATCCCACCTGCTTCACAGCAGCCTCTGAGGCTATATTTAAAATATCCAGCAGCTCGCCGGGAGATATAATACCTCCCTTGCAATTGATCTTTATAGTATGGTAGCCTTTCATTACGCGCTTATTGGTTGAATCTCTTTATTCTCTGCCGGTACCAGGTTGAGTGTCCTTTCAAGAATTGCTTTTACTTCCGGCCTGCAGCTGCCACACCCCATGCCTGCGCCACTCAGCTGGCATAACTGCAGATGATCTTTACAGCCCTCCTGAATTTTATTAACCAGGTTGCCCTCTCCCACATTATTGCAGCTGCATACCAGTTTACCAATAACCGGTTCAGCAGTTTTACCGGAACGAAGCAACTGGAGCCGCTTTTCACTCAGTTCTATTCGATTTTCAATAAGGCTGCGGTATTCCAGGAACTCGTTTTTATCTCCAATTAAGATAGCCCCGATCAAACGGTCGTTATGAATAATACACTTTTTATAGTACCTCTTTGCTTTATC
>JBCNOR010000144.1:0-10039 GCA_039593785.1 Niabella sp.
CTGACCTTATTAATCTTTTCTTCCGGCGCAGTCTTAAACAGCGCCAGTTGAAACAACAGGTAGTTCAAAACTCGCTGCCTTCCCTTTTATTCAATGTGCTTTTTGTTATAACCGCAGGCTTCTACGGCGCAATGGCGATACAAAAGAATATAGACCTGTCGCAATTAGAACTTCCGTTATGGCAGCTATTCATTTATACAACAGCAGCCATTGGCATTATTTACCTGGGTAAATACTTTATACTCAAATTTATCGGTTGGGTTTTCAGAATCAGTAAACTCACAGATAACTATATTTTCCTGATCTTCATGGTAAACAAAGTGCTGACCATACTGATACTACCCCTGATTATCGTGATTGCATTGTCGGTAAAACCGGTTAGCACTATTGCCTGGACACTAAGCTGGTTGCTGATCGCAGGATTTATACTATATCGCTATATATCAGCCATTGGTATTGTTCGAAAAGATAACAGCATTGGGTTTTTCCACTTTGTTTTATACGTAGGCGCTTTTGAAATTTTGCCTACAGTAATACTGTATAAAGGAATATTATCCATTTTAAAATAATAGTGTACTTTTGCATCCAATTTTAGGAATCGCTAATGGTAAATGAAGTGAAAAAATCCGGTACCAAGTCTTCGGCAGACAAGATTGAGCGTATACTCATTACACAGCCAAAACCTTCGAGCGAAAAGTCTCCCTTTTTCGATCTTGAAAAAAAGTATGGCGTAAAGCTCGACTTTGAGCCGCTGATTAGCATAGTGCCCATTTCCGGCAAAGACTTCAGGCAACAAAAAATAAACATTGTTCGCTTTACCGGTGTCATATTTACAAGCCGTAATGCTATTGATCATTTTTTTCGCACCTGCGAAGAGAATAAAATCACTGTTTCCCAGGACACTAAATATTTCTGCATTACAGAGGCTGTAGCCTTATACCTTCAGAAATTTATCCTGTACAGAAAACGCAAAGTTTTTTACGGGGCTGATGGCACTAATAAAAGTCTGTTTGATGTTATGAATAAGCATAAAGAAAACCTGAGCTTTCTTTATGTCTGCTCCGAAAATCAGCAGGATAGCGATATCGTAAACTGGTTGAAAAACAACAACTGCGACTTTGAGCTGGCCTTTATGTATCGCTCTCAAAGCAATGACATTAAAAAGGCTGTTGGCGAGAAAAACTTTGACGTGGTTTGCTTTTTTACTCCCTCCGGCGTAAAAAGCTGGTTCGACAATTTTCCCAAGTTTAAACAAAACGGGATGGTTGTGGGCACTTTTGGTGATAATACCAAGGCTGAAGCTGTTAAGCTGGGACTTAACCCGGAAATTATAGCGCCCAAGCCTAAAACCCCCAGTATGATCACAGCGCTGGACCACTTCCTGGCAGACTCCAATAAAAAGTAATTGATAATCAAGGGGCGGCTACCGGCGTTATCATTATAAACAAGTTAGCGCCTATTCTTTACCAAAACCTTAACTATCACTTAGTTAGGCGGGTCACATTTTTTAGCAACATTTGCCCCATTATGGTTAACTTTGCAAACTTTATGAGATTTGTAATCGCTGTTTTTTTGGTAGCATCTTTGGTATCCTGCGGCCCCGGCATGAACAAGATATTAAAGAGTAAAGATCCTGCATTTAAGCTTAAAATGGCAGATCAGTTTTATGCCAAGAAAAAATGGATGAAGGCTTACACCATCTACGAAGACGTAATTCCTTATTACAAAACAACGCCCCAGTTCCAGGATATTTATTACAAATACGCATATACCACTTTCAATCAAAAGGACTATGCAAACGCAGAAAACCTTTTTAAAACCTTCCTTGAAAGTTTCCCTAACAGTCCCAGGGCCGAGGAAATGGAGTATATGCGGGCCTATATTTTTTACCTGCAGTCTCCCAAAGCAGAATTGGATCAAACCAATACCTACAAGGCGATCAGCAATCTCCAGACTTTTGTGAATACCCACCCGCAGTCAGTTCGTATTACAGAGGCAAATCGCTATATTGATGAGCTGAGAAAAAAGCTGGAAGTAAAAGATTATAAGTCAGCGATGTTATATTATAATATCGGCGAATTCAGGGCAGCAGGGGTTACCTTTTCTACTTTGCTGGATAATTATCCTGAATCTCTGGTAGCTGATGAATACAAATACATGGTGGTAAAGTCCTTCTTTCGTACTGCAGAACTTACCACTGCCATGAAAAAAGCAGAACGTTACAGGGAGGTGATCAATGAAGGAAATGAATTTATTGAGCGTTTTCCTGAGAGCAAATACCGCAAAGATGTAGAAAACTACATCTCTTTATCAAATACAGAAATACAAAAATTTACGAATAATGAGCAAGTTAAGACGACAACTTAGCGCCGGCATTCCCAGCAACGTGGAAACCAAGGACCTGGGAAGCATTAAAAGCAAAACCGGTAATCTTTATGAATCAATCGCCATTATTGCTAAAAGAGCAAACCAGGTGAACATTTCCATTAAAGAAGAGTTGCACAATAAGTTGGATGAATTTGCCAGCCATACCGACTCTTTGGAAGAGATTCATGAGAATAAAGAGCAGATTGAAATTTCAAGAGCATACGAAAGAATGCCTAACCCTGCTTTATTGGCTACTCACGAGTTTTTAGAAGATAAAGTATACTTTAGAAAAGCAGAAGACGAACTGTTTAGCTAGTATATTTTAGCATAAAAAATTAGAACCACAGTAACATTTTTAATGGCTGTGGTTTTTCTGTTTTAAATATTTTTGCAAAAAAAGTTCATGGAAGATGGTTAATAGTCAATGGCTATAATCGTAAACTGTGGACCAAAAATCATGAGCTTACAAAACAAAAAAATATTAATCGGCATTTCAGGCAGCATTGCGGCTTATAAAATTATCCACCTCGTTCGCCTGCTTGTAAAACAGGGCGCTGAAGTTAAAGTGATAATGACCCCGGCTGCCAAGGACTTCGTTTCTCCGTTGGTATTGTCCACCCTTTCGAAGAACGAGGTGCTGGCAGACATTTTTGCTGAAAACACCTGGGCCAATCACGTGCAGCTAGGCAGGTGGGCTGATGTAATGTTAATTGCTCCTTTAAGCTGCAATACTTTGGCCAAAATGGCCAACGGGCATTGCGATAACCTGCTCTTGTCGGTTTATTTATCGGCTACCTGTCCCGTTATAGCAGCTCCGGCAATGGATGAAGACATGTGGCACCATCCCTCTACACATCGCAATCTCGATCTTCTAAAAAAAGATGGTATTATGATGATTCAACCGGGACATGGCGAACTGGCCAGCGGTTTGTTTGGCGATGGGCGTATGGAAGAACCAGAAAATATCTTGACTTATCTCGATAATTATTTCAATAAAAACAAGGGCTCACTGGCAGGTAAAAAAGTGTTGGTTACTGCCGGCCCTACTCACGAAGCTATAGATCCGGTTCGCTTTATTGGCAATCATTCTTCCGGTAAAATGGGTATTGCACTCGCAAAAGAATGCAGGGACAGGGGTGCTGAAGTAATATTGGTTTTAGGTCCTGTTGCTTTACCTGTTGACTATACAGGCATTACTGTTATTAAAGTAACTTCTTCAGACGAAATGTATAACGCCTGCCACGATCATTTTAAGAAGATGGATATAGCATTAATGGCGGCGGCTGTGGCAGACTATAAACCGGAAGTAGTCAGTGAACAAAAAATAAAGAAAGCAGGCAACGCTACCCCCGAATTAAAACTGGTAAAAACAAAGGATATTCTCAAAAGCCTGGGTGCTATCAAGAGCGACCGGCAAATATTACTGGGCTTTGCATTGGAAACTAATAACGAAAAAGCCAATGCGTTGGAGAAGCTGAATAACAAAAATGCTGACTTTATTGTATTGAATTCGCTGAACGACGGGGCTACGTTTGGTAGCGATGTTAATAAAATCACCATCTTTACGAAGTCAGGGCAAGAAATACGGTTTGATTCAAAAAGCAAAACAGAAGTAGCTTCAGACATCGTCAATACAATACTGGATCATACAAAAACTTTAAGCATTTAACATGCACAGATATTTATATACTTTAGGGATACTGCTGGCTCTTGTATCCTGCAGCAGCTCTTCTGATACACTTCCCAAAGAAAAAATGGAAAAAGTAATGTGGGATGTAGCTCAAAGCAGCGAACTACTAAACGGGTATGTATATTATAAGTACCCCGAACAAAACCGGGCAGCGCTGAATGACGCCATGCTGCAAAGAGTTTTTAAGATTCACAACATCACAAAAGAGCAGTTTAATAAAACCCTGGATTACTACGAGAAAAGACCCGACGAATTGAAGACGATAATAGACACCATTATAAGCAGGCAAAAAAGAGCGTTAGGAAAGGACACCGGCTCTACTGCTGCACCAACATTAAGCAAGGACGGCACACCGGCTTTTTAATAACAATACATAAACCTACAGCATTTGACCGCCCGAAAAATCTGTTGCAACGGTATCTATCAAAATGAAACAGACCCAGTATTACAGGCGGGCAATAAAAGCTACCGTTATGGTGATGGGTTCTTTGAAACCATCAAAGTTTGGAAAGGTGCTCTTGTTTTAGAGGGGTATCACCAAAAAAGAATTGAGAAGAGCCTTCATCTGCTGCAATACAACCAACCGGCCCATTTAAACCTCAGGCATATTTTCTCCCAGGCCATACAGCTATGCGAAAAAAATGGGTGCGCCCATGCGGCCCGTGTAAGGCTTTCTTTTTCCAATGGTAATGGCGGCCTTTTCGACGGGGACAATCAACTTCAATATATTATTGAGGCCTGGCCTTTAGAGCCTGCTCATAACGGCTTCAACGAAAATGGCCTGGTTACCGGCTTCTTCCGGGAAATAAAGAAAAGTTGCGATAGTTACGCCAATATCAAGTCTGCTTCCGCGCTGCTTTACGCGGTGGCCGCTAACTACAGCAAACTACACCAATGGAACGATTGCATTATATGGAACCAACGTGAAAATATTTGCGAAACCATTATTGCCAATATATTCTGGATAAAAGATAATCGCATATTTACCCCTGCATTAACTGAAGGCTGCGTTGATGGTGTGATGCGGTCTTATCTTATTGACCAGATCGCCACCGTAACGGAGACGCCCTGCCGCACAGCAGATCTTCTACAGGCAGACGAAATATTTTTAACAAATGCTATTCGCGGTATTCGATGGGTGCAAAGCGTTGAAGACGTCAAGTACAAGGGAACCCTGTCCAGGGAACTGCATCAACAATATATCCAATCACTTTGTTAAAAGAGGTTCGCTTTTTGCTATACTTTAGCCATCAAACGTACATGAAATTTTTCGTTCATAAATACACAAAGGATGAATAAAAAATTTCATGGGAGTTACTATTGGCCAAAAACAATAAAAATTTACAGGAGAAATCTATTACCTTGAAAAGAGAAGCCGTAAGTATATTCTGGTTCAGAAGAGATCTTCGTCTTGAAGACAATGCAGCATTGTACCATGCTTTAAGAAGCGGCAACCCGGTACAACCTGTTTTCATTTTCGACACCCACATTCTGGATGAACTGGAAGACAAGAGCGATCAGCGTGTTACATTTATTTACGAAGCACTGGAACAGATCCAGGAGCAGCTTATACAATTGGGTGCCACATTAGATATACGTTACGGTGCACCTGCAACTGTTTTCAAAACCTTGGAAAAAGACTATGACATCCAAAGTATATACCTGAACCAGGATTATGAACCTTATGCAAGGCAACGCGACAATACTATTTACAGCTATTTTAAAGAAAAGGAAATTGCTGTAAAAGGCTTTAAAGACCAGGTAATTTTTGAAAAAAATGAAGTGCTGAAAAACGATGGTAAACCTTATACGGTTTATACCCCTTATTCTAATAAATGGTTATCGCTTGTTACTCCATTTTTTTTGAAGCCCTACCCCACTAAAAAGTACTGGGCCCATTTCCATAAGTGTCCCCCTATACCGTTCCCTTCGCTGCAAAAACTGGGATTTAAAAGTACGGGCACTACATTTCCGCCCGGAAACCCTGATTCGGACCTTATAAAAGATTATGACAAAACACGCGATATTCCAGGCATTAAAGGCACTACAAGGGTGAGCGTCCATTTGCGCTTCGGTACGATTAGCATTCGTAAGCTGGCAACCAGGGCCGGCAAATTGAATCAAACCTATCTGAAAGAACTGATCTGGCGCGAGTTTTACCAAATGATCTTATTTCATTTCCCCGATGTGGTAGATACTTCTTTTAAAAAAGACTATGACAAAATACAGTGGAGAAATAATGAAAAGGAATTTGAGGCATGGTGTAAGGGGCAAACGGGTTATCCTATTGTTGACGCAGGTATGCGGGAGTTGAATGAAACAGGCTTTATGCATAACCGTGTACGTATGATCACTGCTTCTTTCTTAACCAAGCACCTCTTAATTGACTGGCGCTGGGGCGAGGCCTACTTTGCAAAAAAGTTACTGGATTATGACCTGGCTTCCAATAACGGGGGCTGGCAATGGGCTGCGGGCAGCGGTTGCGATGCCGCACCTTATTTCAGAGTATTCAATCCCTATATACAAACAAAAAAATTTGACGGTGATCTGAAATATATCAGGAAATGGATCCCGGAATTGGAAAGCCAGGATTATCCTGCCCCGATTGTTGAACACGACTTTGCGCGTAAACGCTGCCTCGAAGCATATTCAAAAGCATTGAAAAAGTAAACTTGACTTATTGCTTGTTATTTTTTTCGAATACCGTTTGTAAGACATCGATGGCTTTCTTACCGTCCACACCCAGGTCAAGGCTATAATCATTTACATAAAGCTCAATATGCTGGCGCATTACGTCCTCGCTCATCGCCTGCGCATGTTTTTTTACATAATTTGAAACTGCCGGATAACTTTTAAATGATTGCTGCAGACTTTGATGGATCAATTCATTCACCTGCTCATATACGTCATTTCCTAAAGACTTTTTGATAACAATTCCGCCCAAAGGAATGGGTACCCCCATCTTCTCTTCCCAATGCTGTCCTAAATCCACTACTTTGTGCAATCCTTTTTGCTGGTACGTGAACCTGTTTTCATGGATGATCACTCCAAGATCCGCTTCTTTATTTACTACCGCATTTTCAATTTCATGGAATACCCTGAACGCTTTATTAGCGGCATCAGGGAAAGCAAAGCTAAAGAGCAGGTTGGCTGTTGTATTTACACCGGGCAAAACGATCGAAGCTTTATTGACATCAGCATTAGAAAAGCTTTGATCTGTATGAGCAATCAATAATGGCCCCACTCCTTTGCCCAGGGCGCTTCCTGCATTCAGTAACCGGTATCTATCTGCGGTTTTAAAATAGGCGGGAAAGCTCAGCTTGGTGATATCCAACTTTCCCTCCAGTGCCCAGCGGTTTAAAGTTTCCACATCTTCCAATACCGGCTCGAAAGTAATGTCACCGGTATCAATACCACCGTTCACAAGGGCATCAAAAATAAATGTATCATTAGGACAGGGAGAAAAACCAATTGTCAAAACCATATCGATTGAAAATATAAATTTTAAAAGTATCGGGCCGTTAAATCTACACGAGGGAGCTGCTGCCTATTTGCTCAGTTATCCTAACCAGCTCTTTGTTTAAATGGCCAATGGCATCTTTAAAGTTCCATTTGCTTTTGTCCCGCTCTCCCACATAATTAGATATTGACCTGATTTGCAGGAATGGGATTTTTTCCATCAACGCTACATAATGCAATGCCGCGCCCTCCATTGATTCCACTACAGCGCCCTGTGATTTCAACAACCGGACCCTGTTTTTGTTCGTAGTAACTTCATTTACGGTTACACCGGCCACAGCTTCCATACCAGCTATACCCAGTATCCTTTTATGTGGATTTCTTAAACTGCCGTTAGTGAAAGGTTTTTGCCCCGGAGCTATAAATCCCATATCAAATACAGACTTCCACTGTTTATGCTCTTCTACCCCCAGATCAGCGAAACGCTCTTCTTTTACAACAAATACTTCTCCCAACGGGTATTTACGGTCAAAACAGCCCGCTATACCCGCCTGTATGAGCATTGAAGGCTGATATTGTACAATTCCTTTTAGCATATTATAAACAGAAGGCGCAGCACCTATGCCTGTAATGGCAACAGGTATACCTTTTTTCTTCAATACCGGCAAAGATGGAGCGATCTCCATCTTTGTGGCAGCCACTATTAATATACGGTTCTTGTCCTGCATAAGCAGCAAAGTTCTTACTTTATGAGTAATAATCAGCAGAGATAATTAGTGTTTCGCATGGATCGGTATCTGGTAGTTATAGCCTAATTGCACATAAAAGGGCAGCATTGGTCTGGATTTAAAATCTTCGGCTACTATGCTCCCCAAACGAAGCGCCAGTACATTTTTCTTAAAAGATAGGCCGGCTCTTAAACCATAGCTAAAGTTGCCGCCGGTGGGCGGATGGTACCAACCGTTCTTTACCAACGGAAACTCTTGTTCATAACTGGCGGAATGTTGAAAATGTGTTACGATGGCCTTATCAAATCCGGCTTCTGCTGCTGCAAACCAACGGGATTTGTACAGCCCCAGCGATATTGACATTTTTGCGCCGAAATTTTTGGCAGTAACCAGGTCGTTTTGGAACCGCCTGTAGATACCCTGCACTTCCGCAGTGGCGCGCATATCATGCCATTGCAATACCTGCATTTCGATACCATACTGCGTAGCAAAGTCATCAAGAGGCTGATTGCCCGAGGGTACAGAGAAACCGAGTTTAGCGACTAACGGAAAGCTAGTACCCGTTTTGTATGCATAGCCTGCTCCGTATACCACCCCATAGTCCGCTCCGATATGAGCGCTTACAATATGAGCTTGCCCGGGATTTGCCCAGTTAATAGTTTGGGCTGATGAAGGTTGTATAAACAGGCAGATGCATACATATATGATGCATGAAATTATTGATTTCATTAAGATAAGTTTGGATTAAAATTTTTTCAGGTAATTAAGTATTGCAGGCAGTGTTATTTGTTGCCATGCACTGGTATTGGTGATAATTCCATCGTGGCCTACGCCGGCTATTTTTATTTTTTCTACCGTATTGTAGGCTGCTGTTATTCGGGCGGCCCAGCTATCGGGGTAGGCTTTGTTTCTTTCGCTGTAGAAAAAAAGAACGGGTTTATTGAAACGATTGATCCCTTTTGAAAAATCTGTTTTATACTTATCGCCTGTTTCATAAAGCGCTTCAGATATAACGGCGCCATCACGCCAGGAAAAGCTGGGATCAAAATCGGCTTCACCGGTAATTTCATTCCTCGACGAAAGCATGGCCATCTTATAATCCAGAATAGCATGCTGATCTTCTTTGGCTGTGATAAACTGATCGAGATAAGTAACATTATTCAGGGCTTCCCCCCATATATTAAAGGATCTGGACCTTTTTACATAGTCTGCAACATCAGCCCATTTCAGGCCACCGGGTTCACACACGATCAACCCGTCTACTAATTCAGGATTTCGCCCGGCATACCCGGAAGCCAACATTCCTCCCCAGGAATGCCCCAATAGAATCACTTTTTGCCGGGGGCTTTTTTTATAATGGGCAATTACAGCACCTAGTTCATTATACATTAAATCCACAGCGGCCTCTCCCAGGGAAATAAAAGAACTGCGCGGGAATCTTTGCGAGAGCCCGCTCCCTCTTTGATCATAGAAGGCAACACGATAACCTTGACCGGCCAGATCTTTGCAATTCAGGAGATACCTATAATCTCCTCCCGGGCCTCCATGAATTGCCACTACCAGAGGAGCATTTTCCGGTCCGAAGGCCTCCGAATGTAGCAGTGAGCCGTTCACACGGATCGATGGGATGCCAGGATCTTCATCCGCCGTTTTTGGAACAAGATTACCCGGCTCATCAATGTATTTATCTTTTGTTGAGCATCCGTAAACCAATACGGCTAAAAGGGCCACTATCAACCCCGTTTGTTTTACAATCATATTTGCGTTTTTAGTTCAACGCAAAACTGGATAAAAC
>JBCNOR010000145.1:0-10024 GCA_039593785.1 Niabella sp.
CAGGTTAAAAATGTACCTGATGGCACGGTATATGGAATGGCAGAAGATCCTGGCGGGAAAGTGTGGCTCTCACTTCGTAATGATATGTACGAATGTGATCCGGCAAGCCGCGAGGCAAAACGATATGCTAATCCCGAACGGCGCCTCTACACCGATGTTTTTGTAACCAATAACAGGCAAATGTGGGTAGGAACCGAGAGCGGCGAGCTCGGGTTATGGCTACCTGACCAGCGTCGTTTTATATTCTACCCGGTAAATACTGAGCAGCAGCCCGCCAGTACCCGGAGGGTCCTTAAAATTTTTGATAAAGGAAACGGTAAATTATGGGTAGGAGTGATGCAGGGCGTGAAAGCATTCAACGCGCAATCGTACCAGGTAAGCACTTTGCAAATGGGCATTGACCTGTCTTCGAGTGTTACCGTACGCGATTTTGTTCAGGTCAACATCAATGAATACTGGATGGCTACTAAGAGGGGAATTTATATCCTGGATAGCTTGGGGCGGTTCAAAAGTAAGATCGGTGAAAACAGCCTGAGCCGTAATTCCCTCGCGGCAAATGATGTGCAGGCCCTTTTCAAAGATACGGAAGGCGGTATTTGGTGCGCTACCTATCAAAGCGGAATTAGCTATTATGCGCCGGTAAGCAGCGCTTTCGAAATATATATGCCGGCTATGGGCGCCGCTAATAGTATAAGCGGGAAAACCTTTACCAATATTACAGAAGATCCCGGAGGAAATATATGGATAGCCAGTGATAATGGTCTTAATAAGTTTAATGCAACTACCCGGCAATTTGTAACCTATTCTCCCCAGAGTAAAAAGGGGCGTCTTTCCGGTCCCGATTTGCTGGGGCTGGCCTGTGACGGGAACCGGCTATGGATAGGCGCCTGGAGATATGGAATAGATGTAATGGATGTTGATAGGGAGACGATAACAGCCCGTTTTACAGAGGGACCGGGGAAGTCGGGTTTGAAAAGTAATCGTATTATGTCTATTTACCCGGATGCTGATAGCCAAACCGTGTGGATAGGCGCAACAGACGGAATGTCCCGGTATAATAAAAGAACCGGGGCATTTACAACAGCTATTTCTTTTCCACAGCTCACACCTTACAACGCCATTGCCCAGTCAGCCGATGGTACCGTTTGGGGACTATGCCATGGTTTGTTTTTCTATAACGCCCGGAAAAACCTGAAGGGAGAATTGAAGGTAATGGTAGATGGGGAGAACATTTTACCTACGGGTATCAATTCGGCACTTCTTATAGCAAAAGACGGCAGTTTTTGGCTGGGCACAGGTAATGGTTTGATACACGTAAATCCTAAAAATACCCGGGTGCATATTTATACTACACGGCATGGCTTGCCTTCCAATATTGTAACCGGCATTGCAGAGGATAATGACGGAGGCCTTTGGGTAACTACAACAGGGGGGGTGGTATTTTTTAACCCTGGTTCTCAAACTGTTACTAATTATCGCCAGATAAAAGGATTCTTCGGAAGCCAGTTTTCTTATGTTACCTCTTATAAGGCCCGGAACGGGGATATTTACATCGCTACCCAGGGTAGTTTGATAAGAGTGAAACCGGGAATGATACGCCAGGCAAATTTTACGCCTCCTGTTTATATAACCAGTATTTCAATGCAAAACAAACCTCTTGCGATTGATAAGGAAAACGGGCCGTTAAAACGTTCTGCTGCTATCACAGAAGCTATTACTTTCAGCTACCGGCAGTCTTCTTTCGATATCAACTTTGCCGCTCTTACTTATGCGGCTCCGGAGGGGGTGAGGTATGCTTATATGATGGAAGGTTTGGATAATGATTGGCATTATATCAAAAGCCGGGACAATGTAAGCTTCACCGGTTTGCCTCCCGGCAATTATGTTTTTAAAGTTAAATCTACCAACAGCCGCGGCATCTGGCAGCAAAATGAAAGGAAACTCAAGATCAGGATTGACGGCCCCTTTTATACAACCGCCTGGGCTTATTTATTGTATACATTATCGCTGGCTCTTTTAGTATTGCTGGCCTTTAGGATCTATAAAAACCGCTTGGCCGAAAAACAGAAAAGAATGACGATGTTATATGAAATTGAAAAAGAGAAAGAGATCTATGCATCGAAAACAGAATTCTTTACCCATGTTATTCACGAGATAAGGGCGCCGGTAACCTTGTTGAAAGCACCGCTTGAAATGGCTAAGAATGATAGTAAGGACCTGCCGCGCACGCAAAAGTATCTTACCATTATGGAAGAGGGGGTTCAAAGGGCTATACAGCTCATTAACCAGTTGCTTACCTTGAAAAAAACGGAAAGTGCCCAGGTGCAATTACAGCCTGAGTTAATAGAACTATCACCTTTGCTCGAGTCTATATATTTTATTTTTGATCCGCTTATAAAGGAGAAGGGTATTGTATTTACATCGGAGATCGATAAAGGGCTGACACATGTATATGCCGATAGGGAAGCACTTACCAAGATGGTCACCAACCTGCTGGATAATGCTATTAAGTATGGTGATGGAACAGTAAGCCTTTCGGCAAAGCATGACAGTGATGCCGGTTCGGTGCAAATCAGTGTAGCCAGTAATGGTATGTTGATTGCACCGGCAGACCGTGAAAAAGTATTTGAAACCTTTACCCGTTTAAACCAGAATAAAAATCAGCCAGGCACCGGTATTGGTTTGGCCTTGTCGAAATCCCTGGCCCTTTTGCACAGGGGCAACTTGCAATTACAGGCCATCAATGGCCTCAACGTGTTTATTTTAACATTGCCCGCCCAACCGTAAAAAAAATAACGCAGGAAGGAACCCGCAGCGGGGATGTTTGATACAAATTAGCTAAAAAATGGCATGCTAAAGAAATGCATTTCATTGCTGTAAGTTGAACTTCGCACTCTACAGGTGTAGTTGCTGTACTGCTGTGTATTGCCGGTAATTGATAATGATGCCCTAGGTGATAGCAAGAACCCGGTTCGTAGAAAATAGGTAAGGAGTTTAGGGGTAAAAACCTTGTTGTATAAGAATTTTTTGGTGCAGGGTTTTATTGAATGAATAGTAGAGAAAGCGGTAAAGTGAATCGATTTAACAGGATAATAAAATAGATCAGAATTGCTGCCGGTCCTTAAGCAGGATCATAAAGTAATCAAGATATCAACGGTAAAAATACCAGTTGGATAATGTTCCGCCCACATTGTTTTTAACCCTCATTTAAAATATTATTGGACAGGTGCAAACTTTAGTAGCAGTACTTTAAGTTGCGATTAAAGTTTATTGGAGTTTAGGTTAGATTAGATAAGGCGCCGGGTGTCTACCCGGGGCTATTTTATGAATTTTGATGAGAATGTTTGCAAAATAGCGGACCAGGTGGAAAAATCGGGATTGGGCGAAAAGTGACTTTTTGGGCAGGATAGGCAAAAGCTCAAACAGGGATATTAAACATTAGCGGAGCGTTTATTGGCAGCGGGTACGCCGGATTATTTTGATTTAGTACGGGTGTTAAAAAACAAAGAAGGCCTGGTGCTATTTTGTTGGGGAACGCAGCGAGTTGCCCCAAAAAAATCTTCCCAATATTCATTTTTTATCTTTGCCAGGTGGTCACTGAGTAGCGATATCCCGGGGCTTTAACTTCCCGTTAATGATTGACACAGCCACGTCCATCGGTTTATCCACTCCTTTAACATACGCCTCAACGGTCATGTTTACGGGGTAGTCGGGCATTGTACCTTTACCAAAATTGATCTTCGGATCAACAGCGTTAAAATATTCCTGCAGGGGAACCGTCAACACCATTTTAGTGGGACGCAGGTTCACACCTGGCATAATACCACTATTATTGCCCTGGTATCCACCGCCTGTTTCGGTACCAATGAACACCGCCTTTTTATTATAACTTAACACACTGGCAACATCCGCGCAGGAGGACATGCAAAAACCGTTGATCAGCACATATACCTTGCCTTTGTAAGGGTGGGGAGCTGGCTGCTGTACATCAACAAAATCAAAATCTCTAACTGTTTTTGCTTTCTGCCACAACCAGGCTGTATCTTTCTTTACAGGCTTGCGATACCAGATACCGGCAATACCTTTGATCTGTCCGGCCACCTGCTCCGTCACCTCGATCCTGTCCCAATAACGGTATGGCTTATTGAAAAAAAAGCTTGAAAAATAGGCTGCATTCACATCTGACCCACCGGTATTATAACGCAGATCAACGACCAGGTTCGGAACCCCTTTGGCATTTAACGCTTCAAACGTTTGATCGATAAATTCCTTAAAATGCTGGCCTCCGCGTTTTATTGCAGAGTTGGCAAAGGTGTGGATCGTTAGAAACCCGGTATTATCTTCCAATCTGAATTCCAGTTGCTTTGGATAGTGAAGCTCTGTCAGAAACCCATTACCGGCTATCTCTTTTTTCTTCACTGCCGGAATTACATACATAACCTCTCTGCTATTATGTTTCACTCTTAGAGAAAATGAATCCGCCACTTCTATCATAGACCGGTACCAGGTTGGAAACATGTGATACAGCGCCAGGTATTTCATTGTTTGGTTGTACCCGTCAGATGGTATGGTGGCCAATAAGGTTTGCACCACTTCCTGCGTATTACGCCCGTTGATCGACAATATCTCGTCACCGGGAACAATTGTTTTATTGGTGCTGTAATTTTTTACCACAAATGCCCGGCTGCCCTCGCAGTAAACCTGCATCGGTAACAGGTTTGGCGATCTGTCGAGCCACCCTTTGTAATTTACAGCAGAGACGAGGTCTGTATGCAGGCATCCAATCCGTGTCACCACCGGTTTAAGCTTGCGGTAAAGCTCCAGCTCGGTCACAGGCTCGTTTACCGTTGCCTTAACGGAATCGAGGTATTGCTTAAATTCAGCTTTTGAATGGTAACGATAAATGCCCGGCTGCGATGACTCCAGCGCCCTTGCCGCTTTGTCAATAACGCGGAGACTCTGCTCAGGTGTATATTTTTTCGTGAGCGCTTTCTGGGCAAACAAAGAGTGGGTAGCAAGTACTAAAGATAGCAACAGTACATTTTTGGTCATTCTTCTTTTCTTTCAAATGTAACTTCATAAAGATTAAAAAGGTGTTAAGGAAAATGGTCATTCATTCTTCCACCGCAATAGGTTAGCAGTAGTGTTATAAGGTGGTTAAGAAGGCAGCGTATTGAATTGAAGATTATACTATACGCCCTCCATCGGCGGTTTGCCATGTCCGGGATTGGGACAGGAACAAGGTTTACCATGTCCCGGTTATTAATATAAAGTTCTGCATGCATTGTTTTTGACAGCATGTTCTGATTTAAAAAAATTGCCGCTTGATATCACAGACTTGCCGCTTTGGTTGGCATCACATACCCCTCTAATCCCGTTCTGCCGAAAACGCTTACGGCACTGTAGAAAATAGCCAGGGGTTTTAAACCACTGGCTATTTTATATTGAATAATTGTTCCATTAATTTAAAAACCTGCTTCCCAGGTTATGCCACTGATGTCGGTTAACCTGAGTATATATTGTTGATGAACATTTAAACCTTTCAGCGGAATCAACAGTTCTGCTTTGGCACCCAGGGGCAAAATTAAACTATGTTTTCCCGGTTTTATTTTGGCAACATAATGATTACGGATTTTTCCTGTTGAAAATTGCGACAACTCTTTTGGGCCTAATGACCGGATGGTATCTCCACGGTCATTGAGTATATCTATACCAATCAAAAAAGAACCGTACACGTCAGCACCTTCTGTTCTGAAAACTTCAAACTGCAGCTCCCCGGCTTGATAGCGGATATTGGAGATCTCTACCCTGGGCCGAACCGATTTATTATGCAAGTTGCCCCAAACGCCGCCGTGGAAATATTGATTGGTGAACAAGGTCAGCGCTGCTATCAGCAGGGACATCATTAAAATTAGCTGCTGTTGGTTCTTAACCTGTAGTGCTCCGGATCCCAGGAGGGTAAACCATTTTTTGCTACTTACCAGGTGATTGATTTTGGCCAGGTAATGATCCAGGGAGAAAGTGCTGCTGCCGCTTAAGAAAAGGGTGAAACCTCCCGAAATGCCCAGCACACCAATTTGCCACTCATCGAGGCAGGTGGTACCCAGCCAGCCCGAACCCAGCAGTATACCGGTTGCCAGTAGCATAACGCCCAGGCTCATCAGCCGTGTAAATAATCCCAGTATCAGGCAAAGGCCCACAATGGCTTCTATGATGGTAAAAGCAATCATAGAAAGCTGCAGGGACTCAGGATGCGTAACCAGGTATTTAATAATGGGTTGAATGCCCAATGCATTAGGAAGAAAGTGATTGAATTTTTCGCCGATATACCCGGCTTCATTGGGAATGAGTTTGTTTTCCAGGATGAGTCGTCTCCAGAATGCTGAAAAATAGGTCCAGCCGATAACCCAGCGCAGGGCCAATGTAAACAACCCGGCAGGGCTAGCCGCCGCTTCCTTATAAGTCAATTTCATGTAACTGATATTTTATTAAACGTAAAAAGTAAATTGCAGTTGGTAAATACTACAGTGCCATTCAAATTTTCGCTTTGAGCTATACTTCGTTTTGTAGATTCTTTCGGGCCTGTGGGGCATCTCCGGGGCGACCGCATCAATTCTTCTTTGCTTGAAACAGAATAGATCACTGCTACGCAGCTCCGGCAACTAACGAATTATGATGGCCTCTATGAATGCGATGTCGCTATGCGGCAATGATCACAATAATAAAATCAGCGTAGCTGCAATAAACTAGTAAAAGAATAGTCATAAAGGCGGTAGAGCTGCATGGCAGCGATATATTATGACTAACCGCCATCAATTGTATTGAAATGCATTTGACTGGCTTGTGGAGGCACCAACCTCAGCATAGCCCTGGCCAGTGCCCTCACTGGCTGGAAGGGGAGGATAAACTATATGTAATAATAATTTTGATACCTGTTTATTATTAGTGACTGATGCATTCGCCACGGGTAATCTCTGCTATTTAGGAGATGCCTTCATGACTTTAGCGAAAATTTGGATGGCGTCCATGCTACACCATACCCAGCTTTAAACGTTTATATAAAATGTAGATGGGTGGGCTATTGGCCCTGAAATAGGCGGAATCACGGGAGCGGATTTCAGCTGCTGTTGTCGTGCAGGTTTTGTTAGGGAGATAGTTGGAAAGGAGTTTTTTGTTGACGCGTATCTTTTGCTGAACGGCCATCTTTCGCGCACTTAAATGGCTATACTGGCATTGCTGACCCGAATTGGTGGTTTTAGATCCATTGAGCGGTTTAGTGTAATTCAAACCAGCGACAGAGAACCAAACCTCTTTAACGGTGCAGGGCGCCAATGCAAATACCAGCAACCCTACCAATAGGAGTTGTTTATGTTTTCTGATATAAAGGATTGCTTTTCGCACGATTTCAAATATAGCATTACTGCCGGCACAGATGGAATCAGGAATGGTAAAAACAGGTTAAAACTACAGGCTTCTATTCATTCAGCCATGCCCATCTGCCGGCCCAATCCGTAAGAATGGCATTTCTCCATTTTGAAATTGTTTTTCCGCCCTGTAGTTTGCCAAAGTAAAGACCGGTATCAGGTTTGTCGGAGTACCAGTGGTTGCCCAGCCGGTAGTCGGCAGCGCCTCTTTTTCCCGGCCAAAGATTATCCACCACTATAGTACCTTTTTTGCCATCGAGCTCTTTAATATCAGAAGTAAAAGTATAATGGAGTGTTTCCGCTTTTTTAGGAATATATCTTAAAGAAAATACGCCGTTGCCTATATAATAGCCCGGCCATTTCTGCACGGTATTGCCATAAGGCACTTCCATCCAAAAATAAACCGAATCTTTAACGGCTTTTGTGTTTGGAACGGTGAACCTGAATTCTAAAATAGAACAGTAGGCAACAGTGTCCTTGTTAGTGGTGGTATGTTCGAATATTGTTCTGGGACTGTAGCTGATCTTTGCAAAGCTGCCTCCCCAGCTCTCCCGCGTAGGATCTTTGGGGTTGCCATCCATCATATAAAGCAAAGACGGAGTATCACCCATTTTGATCTCACCTTTGTAATAATTGATGAAATCTTTACCCATAAAACTATTTCCCTTTATATATTGATCATAGTAGCTGGAAGCAGTTACACTATCAGGCTCATCGCTGTGAGAAAAGAAGCCATAGTAGGAGGAGTTGTTTTCAATAAACCAAAGCCTGGGGAAGTTGGCCGTTATATAAGCGTAAGCATTGGCACTCCATTTTTTATTGGGTCCGCCGATCCAGTAAATGCGGATCTTATCCTGTATGCCCGGGGCATCATGCAGGGCCTGTGCCACATCTTCCAGTCCGCCCCAAACCAATATCCACAGAGGCTCCTGTTCTTGCTTCATGGCACATGTAACAATCCAGTCAGAACCCTCTGTGGGCTGGCTATAACCTTTAAAGGGTGCTGTACCTTTGCGGCCTTGTTTGGTGATAGATCTCAGGAACTGGGGAGCCGCCAGTCCTTCTTGATGCCGGGCCAGTTGGGGCAGGTCTTTTTCATAGAGATCAATGGTTTTTAAAATTTCTTCTTTATTGCCTTCGCCAAATGAAGGGGAAGAGACCAATCCCTCCAACCTGAATTTTTCGCTGTACATCAGCAAGTGTATCAGCGACTGGTTGTCGTCCGGGTCGGTTCCCCCGATATCTGAGCTGATCAATATACGAGGCTTCAGGGATGTGGGTTGTTGCCCGTATAAGTTGGTTATTATAAAAAGAAATAGGGCACTATAAAACAGCTTTAAGATCATAATCGGCGGTATTGTTGCAATCGGTTGTAAGATATTCCTTTTTTTGTTAAATGGTTGATGGAGTCAGGTAAATGCAACTGGTTTTAACAGGTACGCCTGCTGATTTATAAATAATTATAGCGGTGGTGTTTAAACAAATTTCCAAGGGCATTCGGGCAGGTGTAAAAATGTCATCCCTTCGGGATTTTTAAATACCTAAAAAATATTTTTTCTATAATAACGCCAGCCTTTCAGGCTTCAATATGTTTTAGACGCATTTGCATATGATTGAGGTAATGCCCCATATGCTTCAGGTTGACAAGGTTGCAAACATTAAGGCATAGATATTGCGTAGCTACTCTTAAAAACCAGGATTATGAATGTGAAACGCATTTTCGGAACCGTGTTGACTATCTTAGGTATTATCGGCCTTATTTATACAGGCTATGAGCTCATTAATAAGAGTAACAGTTACATTACATTGGTTGTAGTGGGTGTTATCGGGTTGATCTTTTTCTTCTCGGGCATCGGGTTGGTAAAAAATACAAAAGACGCAGCCTGAACTAGAAGCATTAAAGTGGCTTAAGCTGGTGGTATATTAAAAGTATCATGGCATGAGGTGTTTATTAAAACATTATTTTTTAGGCGGGGTTTTAAAAATATCCTTTTCCGGGGGATGAGTAACCATAGTGCCTGTATTTTCCTGGAAAAGATTCTTCAACCGGAAGGTGATGATCCGTCGCACAGGCCGAACAAAAAGTCTTACAAAGAAGCTGGCGGGGGCCATGGCTTCCATGTTTTCCATAACTGAAACCACTTCTATGTAGATCATAAAGTACAGCATCATGTCACCAAATATCCAGGCAAATTGTTTCCCGAAATTTTCGCCGGAGCCGTAAAGGATATTCAGGATTACTGTTGACACAATAATACAACCCCCGTATTGGAGTAATTTAATTACCGACTTTCGTAATCCTCTCGAGGTACGGGGTACGCCGTTAAAGGATGCTTTAAGCAGGCCAAAAATAAAATCGAGGATGAATACTATGAGCAGCCAGGTTAACAATCTTGCGTCTGGCCAATATTGGATAAAGGAAGTCATTTTGTTCATTTAAAGATTTTGGAAAATGTATAATTAATAAGCGCCGCCGCTGGTTGAATTAGCTGTTGATTGCTTGTAATTATATTACTTGATTAATTACCTAACTTTTGCCGTAATGCATCCAGTTTTTCGATCATTTGCATTTGGGTGGTTTCTTCATATTTCAATAAAGT
>JBCNOR010000146.1:0-9935 GCA_039593785.1 Niabella sp.
AATGGATCCATCACGATTATAATAAAGCGCATCGCCATTAGCGGGATCTACACCGGCCCAGCGTGGCGCGTAATAAGTGCCATAGGGCCGGCCTACTTCAATCCAACGGGTGTCTCCTTCCTGTATAAAGTCTGTAACATCGCTCACCCGTAAAATTTTGTTTTGGTTGTATGCGCCGTTGATGCCGAGATTCCAGTTGAAATCCCCTTTTTGAATAATGTCGCCACTCAGGCTCCATTCGATACCTTTATTAGACATTCTCGCTGAGCTTAAGGGTATCTTTCCATCGGTTCCCGCTCCTGCAGTTGCAGAAGGCTGCAGATCGATAAACATGTTCCTGGTGATCTTATTGTACCAGTCAGCAGTTAATTTTATCCGCTGGCTTTTAAAGAGAGAAAGATCAAAACCTATATTCAGCTCATCTACATACTCCCAGTCATAGTCTGGGTTACCAAGAAAAGTGGGAATGATGGCCTGCTGACCACCATAAGTGGAATTCACGCTGTAGAGTGGCAGATATTCGAAGTATTTATCGAAAGAACTGGCGGTTTGCCCGTAGCTAGCCCTTAGATTTAGAACCGAAATCAAATCATTGCTCTTCAGGAATTGTTCCCGCTTAGCATCCCAGTTGGCTCCAAAAGAGTAGAAGCCGTGCCAGCGGTTTTTAAGCGGAACGGATGAAACCGATGCCCCATCATACCGGTAGCTGGCTGTAAGCGTATATTTATTATTCAGCGTATATCGGCCTACACCCATGTAAGAAAGCATGGCACTGTTGGAACGGGCCCCGCTTAAGTCTGACATAGAAGCAGGAGGCATAGTAATGCCCGCGGGTGTTTCTGGAAGCCTGTCGTCAAGCCCATATCCCCTGTAACTAAAAGACCTGGTATTATTGTATAAATACTCAATAAAGCCTGACACTTCAAAATCGTGAATATCCAATCTTTTTTTATACGTAATACCGGAGGTGGAAACCAGGTTAAAGTTTCTTCTGAACCCTTCTCTAAAAGCGCCTTTACCACCTATCTGTCTGCTCCCGATATAAGACAATGGATTAATAAATACCTGGTCTACCGAGTTTCTAAAATCAATACCGTTGCGGGTACTGATCTTTAGTCCTTTTACGATTTCATAAGCAAGGTCAATTCCTAAAACTGTCTTGAATTGTTCTGTTTTATCAGAAGTTCCATAGAGCACGTCAATACCACGGCTTCCCTCACGGGTATCATAAAAGCCCAACCCATCATCGGTAGCATGAAATACGCCATCGGGTGTGTAAGGGTATTCATAAGGTAGTGCATAGTACACCGACGCCATGGGTGACCCTACGCTGGTACCGCCTTCATTATATGTAAAGCGTGAGCTGGAATAGCCCAGGTTGATATTAAAACCGGCCGTGAATTTACCATAGTTCATATTGGTATTGCTGCGAAGCGAAAACCGGTCCAGCCCGGTTTCTTTTACAATGCCCTGTTCTCTCCAAAGGCCTATTGCGTTATAGGTCTGTACGTTTTCGTTACCACCGCTCAGGCTCAGCTGCTGCTGCATAAAGTTGGCGTTCTGAAAGAACAAATCTCTCCAATCTGTATTGATCCGTCCCAGGCTATCCAATATACCGTCTCTCTGCTGTTGCTCAATCGGAGAAAGTGATGCATAATCGGGATTTTTAGGAGATAATTTCCAGCCGGGTCCAATATCGCGGCCGGTTTCCAGTCCTACTTCTTCTTCAAAACGCAGGCGCTCACGGGTGTCCATCATTTCAAAACCCGGTTGCGTCAATGTTGAGAAACCATATTGTGAACTGTAGCCTATACTCATGCGGCCTTTCTTACCTTTTTTGGTGGTAACCACAATAACACCATTGGAGCCCCGTGAGCCATATAAGGCTTTGGCGGAGGCATCTTTCAGTACCGTAACAGATTCAATGTCTTCCGGATTAATGGTTTGGAAATAACCGCTTTCTATAGGAATCCCATCCATAATATACAAGGGCGATGTTGAACCCGTTATAGACCCAACTCCCCTGATGACTACAGAAGCGCTTTGGCCCGGCTGACCTGAGCTCGATATAACGCTCATGCCTGGTACCCGTCCCTGCAATATCTGGTCGAGGGTGCTCATGGGTACTTTATTGATATCGCCGGCGTTTACCTGGGTGGAAGCGCTGGGGCTGTTGCGTTTTGCATATTCAGTATAACCCGTTACCACAATCTGGTCTAAATTACCCATGTTCTCCTGTAGAGTAACTGTGATCGTATTGGTTGATCCCACTTTAATAGTTTGGGTAATATAGGACGCATGAGAAATAACCAATTCGTCTCCTTCATTGGCGTCTATAGAAAAACTACCATCAGCAGCGGTTGTAGTAATGGTGTTACGGTTTTTAACGCTTACCACGGCATTCTCAACAGGATTACCTTCTGCATTCATAACCTGCCCGGTAACCATCTTAAAAGCCCTTTTAGTGTAAGAGTTGTTGGTCTTTAAATCAAAGTCATTCTTTACGCTTATTTCAGCCTTTGCCTGTAATACAGGAAGCAGTGAAACAAGGGCGATTACTCCGGTTCTCGACATGCTTTTAAAAAAAGACAGCAATCTGCCTTTTTTCTCATAAACAATTAATGTCATATCTATAATTAGTTTTTAAAACCTGCGAAAAATAGCGTTTTATATTCTTAAAAAGAAAAAAAACAGCTATAACTTGAGATTTATGCCAGATTTGTCACCTTTTAGAGTCATTAAGTCACCAGATAGAGACTATACTATAATATTCAAACCAATAATTACTAGTGAAGCGTGAGTAAATATACCTTAAAGCAAAAACAGCTCTAAGAACGAAATCTTAGAGCTGTTTAAAGAGTATAAAAAGATCGGCTTAGTCAGTAACCTTTACATATTTACGATAACCTCCACTGTTGCAATCACGAATAGTAAGAACACCTGAATCCTCCAGACCTATAGATTGTGGAAAGCCGGATGAGTATAAAAACGAATTTTTAAAACAACCGTCAGCCCCCGTCAAATCTAAATTGCTCAAAGTGATTTTTCCATCAAGATTTGTTTCAAGAATACCCTTATTGCTAATACTAATCGTTTGCCTGGGCATAGCTACCGGGCCGCACCCTGCACAAAGCATTTCATTCAGCTTCCATGTGCCGGCAATTTTTGTGTAAAAGGCCGCTACATTGTCGGGAATTTTGGTGGTTTCCTCTGGTGTTTCTGTAACAGCATCCTTTTTACAGGAAATGACACTAATAGTAATAAGCAGTAGCAGGAATGTTTTTTTCATAAATTTTTTATTTTTTCAGACGTGTAAATATACAAAACGGCAACAATATGAGTGATATTTTTAGAACCTGAAAGTGCCCACCAGCTCATTGTAAACCGGCCTGCGCTGATCACTAATATAGATAAGCAAAATTATTGAAATCTTGTGGCTTTTGATATCTGGACGCTTACACTAATTAATTTTTGAATATTTTTTATGGCCGCCATCAATGGCACAAAACAGAAAAAATAGATTCCCTTTTTCGTCAATAGTAAAAGCCCTAGGGGCCAAGTTGTTTCTTGTCTTTTTATCAAAAAAAACATTTTGATAAGATCCACATCCTCCCTGGTCAGAACTCAGGTTGAGTTTGTCACCACCAACTTTCTTGCCATCGATTTCTATTGAATATTTCCCGTTTTTGTTAAATGCTATTATTTCTTTTTTTAACTCTTCTCTTCCCGTGACAGGCCCATTGTTCTCTTCGATTAGCCTCCATTTTCCTTCCAGCCGATCATAAAAGGTTCTAACATTTTCTGATAAAAATTTTCTACAGGAACAAATGCTAATTGTAAAAAGCAGTAATAGAATAAACGTTTTTTTCATAAATTAATTAGTTTTGAAACAGCAAAATACAAAATAATAGTAAATAGTATGTATGGCTGTTTAAAATTTAAAAGTTCCCACCAGCATCCCGTCTGCTTCTTTCCCGTTTTCACCACTTTGCAGGGTTACAATTTTACGCGTTTCTTTACCACTGGCATAGTACAGGTAAATCTCAGCCATTAACGTAGTCGGGCCGCTGATCGTTAACTGGTCCTCGTTGAAAAAGTTAGTTTCTATCTTATACTCACCTTTCACAGCCTTCTTTAACAGGAACTGTTCCGGACCAAAGCCGTCAGTAAAATCATTGCTGATCCTTCCCCCGTTGCTGGTGCGGTTATAACTATAGTAGCATTTCTCGCCGTTGGGGTCGGTTACCCAAAGGTCAATATCTGTATCCGGTTTGTTCCAGTTGAGTACTACTCTTATATCAACAGGTAGATTTGCGATAATGCGTTTATCGATTTTAGAAAGGTTTAATTTGTTACGATATTGGGACACCAGTTTGTTGATTTCCATTACAATTACTTCTTCGATACCTTCATCCCTGGATGCTGCTTCTGCGCTGTAACTATTGGTAAGTATGGAATAGAGTGCATCCAATGCTTCCTGGTAGCGGCCGTTATCAATAAGTGCTAACGCGTAATCGCGGGTGCTTTGCGGATCCATAGGACGCCAGTCCAGGATCTTTTTAGCTGTCCAGAGTTGTTTGCTGGTGTTCCCCAACTGCTTTAATTTATAAGCCATCATTTTATACAAAGCGGCATCTTCAATGGAAAGCTCAGCGATGTTGCTCAATATCATAAATGCGGTATCGGTTTTCTTTTGCCTGTAAAACCAGTTAGCTACATCAAAATAAAATGAAGGAGTTGTTTCGTATTCTTTTCGTAATGCTAGATAGGTTGGATAAGCCTGGGTTTTATTAACGGCATTCAGTTTCCTGATATAGTCTTTATCCGTTTTGAATTCAGGTGTTTTTATTTCAGGAGTTGGTTGATCAGATACTGTCAAAGAGGTTTCGTCTTTTTTTGCTTTCTCTGCTATTAATCCTCTACCGGCATCCGCATTTGAAGATGGTGATATCATTCCTATGTCCTTTATGCCTTCCTGGCTAATGCTACCTATTTTTGTGTCTGACAATTCGCTGACTGCTTCTGCTTCTTTTACAATCCTGGGAGGCGTAAATGCCTTCATTTCTACTTTAGGGGGAGGAGGAGGGGTTGCCGCAGGGCTGGCCTCAATCACGCCTTTTGCCGCGTCGGCCGTCGCGGGAGGTTCGATGGCATTTATATCTGCTATCTGTGGTTGGGGGACCGGATAATTTTTTTTACTGGACGGCTTGAAGTCGGTTTTCCACCATTCCTTAAGCTCTGTAACCATCACAGCCGCCCGCTCCAGTAAATCGTTTACCCTTTGCTCTTTAGCAATCCTATTTTCTTTTTTCAACCGGTTAAACTCAGCCAGCAGTTCTGTAGGAGGCGTAATATCATATCGAATATAGTCGTCGATATTTTCCAGTACCATCAGGCTGGTATTGCGGGTTACAATACCAAATTGTTCACCCATTGCTTTTAGCTCTTCTTTATATTGATCATAGTAAACATCCATGGCGGCAATTTTCTTTTGTGCCCATATTTTATGCACGCTGATGTCTTTAACTGCTTCACCCGCTTTTATTTTTTTTCGTAGTGTTATTTTATTACCCCAGCCATAGAGTAATATAATCTCATTGCCTGGATCAGTGATCAGCCCCGCAACGGATATTGATTGAATAACGGGTATTTTAATATTGGGATACACTTCGCTTACACCCGTTCCTTCTACCCCCAGGAACTGCAGGTATTCCTGGTCCAGGGCATCAAAAGCCTGAGCTGCGCTCTGATTGCTGAGATTGATAAATTGCCCACCGGTTTTTTGACTGATGTTTTTTAGTACGCTATAGTCGGCAACAGGACGGGTAGTAACGGTATGTACCGGACGATTGATGTTGATTTCGGCATCTCCGAAACTACTCATGCCATCCGTAAAAAAAAGTATTTCATCCAGTGCAGAAAAAAGCACCTGGTCTACAAACACCGGAAGCTTTAATACACTGTAGTCAGTGGCCCCGTCATAAGTAAGTTGCTCCAGCTGTTTTCTAAGCGCACTCCAGTCGCCATTCACGATTTTGTAATTACCACCATAGGAAAGCTGGTTGTTGAGTAATCCCAATGCAATGGTCAGGTTTTGCTTTTGTTGGATGATCTGGCCCAGTAGCCCGATTTCTTTTTGATGATCTCTTTTGGCACCGCTGAGCGATACATCCCACAATAACCCAATGGTATTGCCCCATTGCCTGGCACGACTTTCGGTGGCGGGAAAATCATTGATCAGAAAGTAAGCACTTCCATCGGTGTTGCGCTGCAAAATGCTTTCATAAGTATTGGTTTTCTTAGGCAGGTTGATTAACAGCGGTTGAACAGGTTGGTAGTTTTGCTTTTCCATTTTGGCCGTAAAAACATTGTCGTACGTGGAAAATGTGAAACTGCCATCGGGCTGTTTTAATAAAACCGGTTTTTCTTTGATTCCCCATACCGAAACTTTTAGCGAAAACTTTGGAATGGCTTCTGCATAATTAAACGGCAGGTAATATTGTAAGGCATGATCTTTATTGGTGTTAAGCTCTTCTTCATAACCAATTATAACAGTACGTATGCCGCCAACCGGCAGGGGGAATATTCTTGTTCTGAAATTATTACCCTCTACTTTTTCCAGGATGCCCGGATCAATATTCCGGTGCTGAATGCTTTCAAATACTTCAGTAGCACGGGCTTTGGATACCGGCACGGCTTCGCGCATCTTACCATTAATATCCAGTGCATACCTGCTTACTGTAACGCCTTCAGGCAGGGGAAAAGTAAGCTCTCCTTCCAGTACACGACTGCCATTGTTTTTAAAGCGCAACTGCATAGTGGTAGTGGCAATATTGCCGGTAATAGCTATATCAATATCCATTTGTTCTAAAACAACGGGATTGTCTTTTTCACCATTTACCTTTAGGGCAGGCATCTGAGCGTAGCTTATTGTATAACCGAGTATGGATAGGACAGCGAAGAAGAATCTCATAGAATATGTTTTTCTTTAGATGCAACAGCTACCTGTTTTTCATAAAATAACTGGCCTTATTATTGAAATGTGTTGCAAGTGGTGTGTTGAATAGAAGGAAAACTCACTACTTTAGCAAAGAGGAAAAAACTTATGGGTATGAATCGTCTTTACTGGTTACTTTATATGATGATAGCCGGATCATTAGTTGGTGCCTGCAGCAGAAAGGGAGCCCCTCCGGTAAGCACCATGCAAACAGAACGTGTGCACCATAAATGGAAGGTGAAGAGTGCTGATGGTATGACGATAGGTGGAGATACTTATATTGACCTGAGGGATATACGTCATTCCGGAGCAACAGCCGGCTGCCGGTATTTTTCATTCACACCTAAGTTTGGCCATAACAACAGGATGCAGGTTGCTAACATCAGCACACATTTATTATCCTGCCCGGATGATCTGGCAGATCAGGCATTAAAATTGAACCTGGAGTCTGTATACTCATTTTCTGTAACCGACAAGCAACTACGCTTGCTGGCTAAAGATGGGCATACTGTTTTCTCCGCAGAAAGGGCAGCAGACGACGAAGGAAATTCGATAAGCAGGAAATGGCTGATACAGGAAATGATCAATGCAGATAATGAGCAGCTGACAAAAGATAAAGGTTTTTTAGACCTTACCGATCTGACCAGAGCTCAGGGGGGAGTAGGGTGTAACAAGTTCTCTTTTAAAGTAACTGCTGATCATACCTATCATATTACGCTGGGTAATGCTGCCACAACCGAAATGTATTGCAGGCATGCCGCTGCTAATGAGTCAGTTTTTTCCAAACTGTTACCGCTGGTTAACAAATACCAGGTTGTCGGTAACAGTTTGAAGTTATTTGATAAGGATAATGTATTGCTATTGTCGGCAACGGAAGTATTGCCATAAGGAAAAACTAAAACTCAATAGTTTCACCAACAGCAGGGAGCAGCAATGTTTTACCGGCCTCGGCGAAAGCATCTACAGCAGCTTTTGTATCTATTTTGATTATATCAAAAGTGTTATAATGCACTCCAATGATTTCGTTACATTTAATAAAGTCCGATGCAATGATAGCATCAGCTGCATCCATGGTATAATTGCCTCCTATAGGTAACACTGCAAAATTTAAATGGGTAAACATTGGGATGAGCTGCATATCCATGGTTAGGGCAGTGTCGCCTGCAAAATAAAAGTTTACGTCTTCCGAGGTGATCACAAAGCCCATGGGATTGCCGCCGTAGGATCCATCGGGCAGGCCCGATGAATGAATGGCATTAACAGCTCTTACTTTTCCGAAGTCGAAAGCTACAGGACCTCCATGATTGAGCTCATGTATATTGTCTATCCCTTGTTTGCCGAGCCAGCCGGCAACTTCTGGCGATGTTATCACTTTGGCACCGGTTCTTTTTGCAATGGGCGCCACATCGGCAATATGGTCTCCATGACCATGCGATACCAGGATATAATCAGCTTCAATTTTTTCGATATCGATATGTTGTGCTAAAGGATTACCACTTATAAAGGGGTCGAATAATAGTTTTTTACCGCTTATGGTTACCAGGAAAGATGACTGGCCGAAATATGTAAATTGCATAGTAATTTTTTGCGTAAATATAGATACTAAATATTTTTAGTTGATTAACGGACTGTTGTTATTCTGAAGCTATAAGCAGCTTGTTTAAAAAATGGCAGTCTCTGTAACTGAAGCTGTTAAAGGAAGGATACATTCTACGGCAGCTTCCCTGTATAATTCCCCACCGGCTGCAGGTAGCTTTCGTGGTGTGTCTTTAAAAGAAGCTTGTGATATCAACCTGTTTGAATAATACGGAAAGCGGGCGCCATTAAAAATTTATTACCAATGTTTCAAAACCTAAAATTGGAATTTGAAATCTCTTATTTTCCTTACCTTTGCAGCCTTAAATTTCTTACTTGGGGTAATTATTTTTTACCTCATTGAAAATGAGTTATTTAAGAAATAAGAAAGTTTATAATTCAATTAAGAATAATCATGGCAGATTTAAAATTTCAAAGGAACTTTGGTATTGCCGCCCACATTGACGCCGGTAAAACCACTACAACTGAACGTATTTTACGTTACACAGGTATGATTCACCGTATTGGTGAGGTACACGATGGTGGTGCTACTACCGACTGGATGGAGCAGGAAAAAGAACGCGGTATTACCATTACTTCTGCTGCGGTAAGCTGTAAATGGCAGTTTCCTACCGATAAAGGAAAAGCTGTTGCGGGTTCTACCAAAGAATATTCTTTCAACATTATTGATACTCCGGGTCACGTGGATTTTACCGTAGAGGTAGAACGTTCTATGCGTGTACTGGATGGCTTGATCGCATTGTTTTCTGCGGTTGATGGTGTGGAGCCTCAGTCTGAAACGGTATGGCGCCAGGCTAACCGTTACAAAGTTCCACGTATCGGTTTCGTAAACAAAATGGATCGCCAGGGTGCTGACTTTTTGAACGTGGTAAAGCAGGTTCGTGAAATGTTGGGCTCTAAGGCAGTTCCTTTGCAGCTGCCAATTGGTGCTGAAGATAATTTCCAGGGTGTGGTAGATCTGATCCGTATGAAAGGTATTATCTGGCACGTAGAAACAGAGGGTATGACTTTTGACGAGATCGATATCCCTGCTGATATGGTTGCTGAAGCTGAAGAATGGCGTGCTGCGCTGGTTGAAGCAGTTGCTGAATACGATGACACTTTGATGGAGAAATTCTTCGAAGATCCTAATTCAATCTCTGAGGATGAAATTCACGAAGCGATCCGTAAAGCTACTATCGACCTGAGCATCGTTCCTATGATGTGCGGTTCTTCTTTCAAAAATAAAGGTGTACAAACCGCTTTAGATGCAGTTTGCCGTTACCTGCCTTCTCCTGTTGATATCGAGGCGATTGAAGGTACAGATCCTAACGATCCAGAAAAGAAACTGGTTCGTAAACCA
>JBCNOR010000147.1:0-10021 GCA_039593785.1 Niabella sp.
ACCATAAACCGATTCATGATAGCCTTCTGCAAACTGCAGGTCTTTTACAAACGCTGGTTGAATAATGATCTTTTTAAACGCAGGCGCCGATTCATCCATTTGTATGCCGGCAAGCGCTTTATACATCCAGGCAGCAATAGCGCCCATCGAAGGATGATTGCGCGAAGCATCGCCGATATTGCGGCCTACATCCCAGGTCTCGAAAAGGCTGGTGGCATCATAGTTTTTAATCCAGTATCCCCAGGAAGGAAGGGTTTCTTTGGTCACCATTTTATAAACCGTTTCTGTATAACCAAAGCGGGATAAGACTTCCGGCACGATCAATGACCCTATAAAACCAAAGTCGAGACTATAGTTGTTGGCAGCTATTGTTTCATTTAACTTTTTAGCAAGTTTATCGCGGTGTTCTGCCGGTGCAATATTCATATACAGCGGTAAGGCATAAGACAGCTGGGTTTGATTCGCATATGTCATTTTTTGCGGATCAAAATAGTGCTTGTTGATTAAGCCCATTAAGCGGGCAGCCTTAAGCGCATAATGTTTTTTTTCATCATGCTTACCTAAAATATTTGCCATACGAGCCATCAATATATAGTCCCAGTAGTAATAGCAGGATACCATAAAATCATTAGGCGTAACAGCTTTATAATACAACCAGTCGCCAAGCCCATCTTTTAAAAGTCCCTTATCATTTTCGATGGTGGCCAGGTATTTTAAATAACGCTGTGCCGTAGGGTATACATTGCGTATACTTTCCACATCGCCGTAGTATTGGTAGAGCAAAGAAGGTACAATAAATATAGCGGCATCCCATACAGGTCCAGCCCATTCGGAGTTCCAGTTCCAGGATGTAGGCACAATGCCTGGCACATCACCATTAGCGCTTTGCGCATCCGTCATATCTTTTACCCATTTGGCATAAATACTGCCCGAGTTATAACTTAGCATACCTGCTTCCTGCACCATAAAGCCATCGGCCATCCAGCCATTTTTTTCGCGGGTAGGGCAATCAGTAGGAATGCCAAATAAATTACTGAGATAAGAATTACTGCAGATATCGAAAATATTATTCAATAGCGGATTGGAGCTTTTAAAGCTGCCTGCCCTTTGCACCTTGCTATGCATACGCAGCGCTTCCATGCTCACTTTGGAGATATCGATAGGCTTGTCAGAGGTCATTTCAATATACCGGAATCCATGATAGGTAAAATCAGGAACAAAGGTTTCTGTACCTGCGCCTTTTAAATGATAGATATCTAATTGAATCACATCCCTGGCATTTCGCGGTCTTAAATGCATATTGATATTACGCTGATCAATACGGCCGCTGGCATCAGTCATTTCAGCATGGCGCAAACGGATTAGGGTTCCTTTTTCCCCTGAAATACGCAAGCGGGGCACGCCGGCGAAATTGATGCCCATATCAAACACATAGCAGGTATCATTGATCTTTTTTACAGACTTTGCCTGGAGTACTTCAGTTACCCCAATCAACGGCATAGCCTGGGCCTCCATAAGCGGAGCGGTTGCCGTGGTAACTACTGATGGTTGCCAGCCGGCAGCAGTAAAGCCGGCAATAGCCCATCCTTCCTCTTCTTTTGTGGCATCATAAGTGGTACCGGCATGAATATTATCAAAACGCACCGGGCCGGTAGCTGTTAGCCAGTCGGCCCCGGTTTTGATCACTTCATTGGTTCCATTGGCATATACAATATGCACTTCTGCTATCGCCTGAGGGCGTTTGCGCCAGGGCGCCTTATGAAAATTCCACACCGTTGGTGTTTGTTCGTTAAACCAGCCATTACCCAGTTGTATGCCAATACAATTGCTCCCTTTTTTCAGCTCCCTGGTAATATCGTACACGTTATATAATATACGTTTACTATAATCAGTAAATCCCGGATCCAGCGAATGAGGGTTAAGGCAGTGCCCATTGATGTACAGTTGGTAATATCCCAGCCCGCTGATATAGCATCTGGCTGAAACGATTTTGCTTTTAGCACTGAAAATCTTCCTGAACCGGGGTGAGGCATTGTATTCGATATCGTGACTATCAGTTATCCATTCCGCTGTCCAATCAGATGCCTGCAGTTTAGCCGTTTCAAACCATGCCGGCGCCGATTGAAAGGATTTATGGCCTGCCCGCACCTCTACCCGCCACCAATAGCGGGTGTGAGATTGTAATGCGTTTCCTTTAAAATCTACCTGTTGCTGATCTCCGGGTTGAGTCTGACTATCCCAGACATCCGGTTTGCCAGACATCAGCAGTTTCTTATCAGAAGCCACCTGTATACGGTAACCTGTTTGTGTAGTGGCTTTTGCCCCTGCCAACTGCCAGCTCAGTCTGGGGTTGGATACATCAATTCCGAGCGGTTGCTCCCTGTATTCACAGCGTAACCCGGTAACGCCATTTTGACCCCACCCAGGAAACCTGGTGATTACCAGTATCATTGCCAGCGTGGACTTAAAAACAGTTTTGAGAAATTGAGATCGGTTCATAGCAAGAGGAAATATTCGTTTACCTATTGCCGGAAGATAATCCTTTTCGGTCTATTTTATCCCCGGCAGATGTGTATATAGTATAAAAGCCCTATATTCCTTACCTTTGCACTCATTTTTTAGCGTATTATGAGTGCAAAATATCAGGAGTTTTCGGGTTTAAATCTACCCGCAATAGAAAAGGAAATATTATCGAACTGGATAGAAAATGAGGCATTTGAGAAAAGTGTTTCTTTGAGAGAAGGCGCTGAGCCTTTTGTTTTTTATGAAGGTCCGCCCAGCGCCAACGGTATGCCGGGTATTCACCACGTCATTTCCCGTACATTAAAAGACCTGGTTTGCCGGTATAAAACCATGCAGGGCTTCCAGGTAAAACGTAAAGGCGGATGGGATACCCATGGATTACCCGTAGAGTTAGGTGTAGAAAAAGAGCTGGGCATTACCAAAGAAGATATCGGTAAAAAGATTACGGTTGAGGAATACAACCAAAAATGCCGCGAGGCAGTATTGCGCTTTAAAAGCCAGTGGGACGACCTGACCCGAAAAATGGGTTACTGGGTAGATCTGAACGATCCCTATATCACTTTCAAAAACGAATATATCGAAACACTATGGTGGATACTAAAGCAGTTGTTCAATAAAGGACTGCTGTATAAAAGCGTAAGCATTCAACCTTATTCACCTGCGGCAGGCACCGGCTTAAGCTCGCACGAGCTGAACCAGCCCGGCACCTACAAGGATGTAAAAGATACCAGTGCTACCGTGTTGTTTAAAGCAGTTAAAAACGATACACTGACCAATGCTCCGGTTGAAGGCGATATATATTTAATGGCCTGGACTACCACTCCCTGGACCCTACCGTCTAACCTGGGGTTAACAGTAGGGCCTAATATCGAGTACAGCCTGGTGCAATCCTTCAACCCTTATACCCACGAGCTGCAAAATGTAGTAATCGCCACAGCCTTGCTGCATAAATATTTTAAAGCAGAGGGTAAAGATGCGGACCTGGCAGCATATCAGAAAGAAGATAAGATCATCCCCTGGAAAGTGATTACCACGTTTACCGGTAAACAGCTGGAAGGATTAAGATACGAGCAACTGATGCCTTTTGAGGCAAACAGCCCCGAAGCTATAAAAGCTATCACACCAGATGCCGATCCGTTTAAAGTAGTGATTGGCGACTTCGTTACCACAGAAGATGGAACCGGTATCGTACACACCGCACCTGCTTTCGGCGCCGATGACTATAAAGTAGGGCAGAAAAACAAACTGGGTATTGTAACCCTGGTAGATCGCGAAGGTAAATTTGTAAATGGCGTAGGCGAGTACAGCGGTCGTTATGTAAAAGATTATAAGGATGAGCCTAACTACGTGGATGTAAACGTAGATATTTCGGTGGACCTGAAATTAAAAGGCCGAACCTTTAAAGTAGAAAAATACGAGCACAATTACCCCCATTGCTGGCGTACCGATAAGCCCGTTTTATATTACCCGCTGGATGCCTGGTTTATCAGAACCACTGCCCTGCGCGATAAAATGGTGGAGCTGAACAAAACCATCCACTGGAAACCCAAATCAACCGGCGAAGGTCGCTTTGGTAACTGGCTGGAAAATATGGTAGACTGGAACCTGAGCCGCAGCCGCTTTTGGGGTACCCCGCTGCCGGTATGGAGCACGGAAGACGGTGAAGAGATCAAATGCATTGGTTCTATTGAAGAATTAAATACAGAAATCAAGAAAGCCAGCGAGGTTTTAGGCGGAGACGTTAATAAACATTACCTGCATGATGGGATTCTTGACCTGCATAAACCTTATGTAGATGAGGTAATACTGGTGAGCGACAGCGGTAAGCCCATGCGCCGTGAACCAGACCTGATCGACGTATGGTTTGATAGTGGCGCCATGCCTTATGCCCAGTGGGGACTGGATTACGAAAAGCTGAAAGCGGGCGATCCCAAACCTTTCAATCAGCCGTTTAATAATAATTTCCCGGCCGACTTTATTTGCGAAGGCGTGGATCAAACCCGTGGATGGTTCTATACCCTCCATGCGATCGGCTCTTTGTTGTACGAAAATGTTGCCTTTAAAACAGTAGTAAGCAATGGTTTGGTACTGGACAAGAATGGCAATAAGATGAGCAAACGCCTGGGCAACGTGGTAGATCCTTTCGACACCATTGAAAAATTTGGTGCCGACGCTACCCGCTGGTACCTCATCACCAATGCTTCACCCTGGGACAATCTTAAATTTGACATCGACGGTATTAAAGAAGTGCAACGTAAGTTCTTTGGCACTTTGTATAATACCTACCAGTTCTTTGCTTTATATGCGAATGTAGATGGCTTTACCTTTAAGGAGCCCTACCTGCAAATGAATGAAAGGCCGGAAATTGACCGTTGGATCATTTCGTCACTGAATACCCTGGTAAAAAATGTAAATACGGCTATGGACGACTATGAACCTACCCAGGCCGGTCGTTTAATAGAAGACTTTGTAGACGAGCATTTAAGTAACTGGTATGTACGTTTGTGCCGCCGCCGGTTCTGGAAAGGAGAGTATGAGCTGGATAAAGTATCGGCCTACCAAACCCTGTACGAGTGCCTGGAAACCATATGTCGCCTGATGGCGCCCATCGCTCCTTTCTTCAGCGATGCGGTATTCCGTAACCTGAACAGCATTACCCAACGCCACAGTGCAGCAAGTGTGCATCATGCCTTCTTCCCTAAAGCCGATGAGGCACTGATTGACCAGTCGCTGGAAGAGAGAATGCAGCTGGCGCAGGATGCTTCTTCATTGATCTTGTCCTTAAGGAAGAAAGTCAATATCAAGGTACGTCAGCCTCTGCAAAAAGTGTTGATCCCTGTATTAAACCCTTTGATGAAGGATCAGCTCGAAAAGATCGAAGAACTGATCAAATCAGAAGTAAATGTGAAAGAAATTGCTTATCTTACCGAAACCGAAGGGTTTATCAAGAAAAAGATCAAACCCAACTTCGTTGCTTTGGGTAAAAAGCTGGGGCCTAAAATGAAAGCTGTCTCCGGAGCGCTGGCTCAGTTCGGCCAGGAGGACATCAGTCATCTTGAACGGGAGGGCAGCTATGAATTGAATATTGATGGAGAAGCCATTTCACTGAACGTGAACGAAGTAGACATTAGCAGTGAAGATATTCCGGGCTGGACAGTAGCCTCAAAAGGAGCGCTTACAGTAGCTTTGGATATTACGATTACCCCCGAATTACAGCAGGAAGGCGATGCACGTGAATTTGTGAACCGTATTCAGAAAATCAGGAAGGACAGCGGTTTTGAACTTACAGATAAAATAAATGTTGTTATTGACACAAATGAAACATTAAAAGAATCGCTAACTGCCTATAAAGATTATATTTGCGCGGAAATTCTCGCAGAAAATTTATATTTTCAGGCTGTTACATCAGATAATGGTATAGAAATTGATGTTAACGAGAGCATTTTAAAAACGATTGTTTCTAAAAAAGGGTAAAAATAAATGGCTACAAAAAAAAGCACACCGGCGAAAAAAACAGCTCCGGCTAAGAAGACGGCTCCAACAAAAGTGGTAGCAAAAAAAGCAGCAGCGCCCAAAAAATCTGTCCCCGCCCGTACCAGCGCCGGCGGACGTACGGCAGGCGGAGCCACTCCGGCAAAAGCCGCTTCCAAAAAGCCCGCACCGGCTAAGTCTGTGGCAAAAGCAGCGCCCGTTAAAAAACCGGCCCCCGTTAAAGTAGCCAAGGCAGAACCGGCCAGGTCTGTAGCAAAAGCTGAGCCCGTAAAAAAGGCGGCTGTAAAAGCAGCACCCAAAAAACCTGCCCGCCCGGCTGGCGGGTCGGCAGCAACTAAAGTTGCAGCAGAAAAAACGCCGCAGCCGCCGCAAAAAAAACCGGCGCCCAAAGTAGCACCCCGAAAAGAAACAGGTAAACCACCTGTGGTACCTAAACTGTCTACCAAAAGCGCAGTAAAGTACACACCGGATTTTACCAAAAGCATATTAGACACCCATAAAAACGAAAAAGTGAAATCAGTAGTAAGGTATTCAGATAGTGATCTTCAGGAGTTCAAAGAAATCATCCTTAGAAAGTTAGATGCCGCAAAAAAAGAGCTGGCTTATTTACAGGGACTTATTACCCGTCGTGATGAAGGTGGTGATATGGACGAAGGACGTTATATGACCATGGAAGATGGTAGTGTAAGTATGGAGCGTGAGCAACTGAGCCAGTTAGCCAGCCGCCAGATCACTTTTATCGACCACCTGGAAAAAGCGTTAATGCGTGTTGAAAATAAAACATATGGTATTTGCCGCGTAACCGGGAACCTGATCGACAAAGCACGTTTGCGTGCAGTGCCTCATGCTACTTTGAGCATGGAAGCTAAATCGATGATGAATAAATAAGCCGGCAACCGGTACTAAAATAGTAAAGCGAGGCGGCAACGCTTCGCTTTTTTCTTATATCTTCTCCCATTTATTTTGTTTTAAGCACTCCTTATATATAATGACCATTTCATTCGATTACGATAAAAAACAGGTAATTCAGGCGCTACGTTATCATTTTATATCTAAAACGGAGCTCCGTATTATGATCATACTGGTGAACGCTTTTGCGATACTCTCTTTAGTACTGTATGCACTAGGAAAGATCAGCCCTACCGCATTCCTCACCTACTCATTTCTATGGATTGTGCTAATGGCAAGCTTATGGTTTATTTTACCTGGCGCAGTATACCGGCAGGCTAAAACTTTTCAGCATGCATTTACCATGTATTTTAACGATACTGATTTTACATTAGAGCATGAGCAGGGAAAAAGAAGCTGGCCTTATACAGCCTTGCGTAATTATAAGGAAACCCCCAATTTTTTCCACCTTTATTTCGATGCTAAATCCTTCCTGCTGGTTCCCAAAAATGCTTTTAAGGACCTCGAAACAATGCAAAATTTCAGGGACCTGTTAAAAAGCAAGCTATAAGAGCATTAGTTGATCCGTTTTTTCATCAATATATGGGCTATGGATAGCTTTAGGAACTCATCACCCGTAACATTATATCCCATTTTTTCATAAAAGCCTGCTGCGCTGGAGCGGGCGTGCATCGATATTTCCCGGTAGCCAATATCGCGGGCAATAGTTTCAGCAAATTCCATCAGGGCTCTGCCAATGCCCTTTCCCTGCAATTGGTTTCTTACAGCCATTTGCCTCAAAACAACCCCTATATCACCCTCCTTCACCAGCATACAGCAACCCAGCATCTTGTCGTCTTCAAAGGCTCCAATCAGTATATTCTCTTTGTCTGCCTCAATATCGGCGCCTTCTAACTCCATGCCCAGTGGCTTGCGCAGAATTTCGTTGCGCAGATCGACCATTTGCTGATACTCTTTTGTACCGTAATCTATAATTTTTAAGGCCATTCCGATTGATTTACACGACTGATTTTACGATAAGCGTTGTTTGTAAAATAGCATTTTTTTTTGGCTTCAATTCAACTTTTTTAAAGCATGACAACATTTTTACATTTTTTTTTGTTTCTCATACTTATTTAGTCAAAAACTCTATTTTTGCACTCAACAAACAAAAACAATCAGATATGTCAGACATTGCATCAAGAGTAAAGAAAATCATCGTTGACAAATTAGGCGTTGACGAAGCAGAAGTAACTACCGAAGCATCTTTTACCAACGATTTGGGCGCAGATTCTCTCGATACCGTTGAGTTGATTATGGAATTTGAAAAAGAATTCAACATTTCTATTCCTGATGAGCAGGCTGAAACAATTACCACTGTTGGCCAGGCTGTATCTTACTTAGAAGAGCACGCTAAGTAATAACTTTAAAACAAACGCTTTATTTGCCGGATTTTTGGCAATTAAGTAGCAAAATTTTATATCCGCCTTTGAAGTGGTTACCCATGCAAAGGCGGTTTTTATTAACGTAGAGCTGCACAGCTAATGGAATTTAAAAGGGTAGTAATTACCGGTATGGGTGCTTTGACACCGCTGGGGAATACGGTAGACGAATATTGGAACGGATTGATTAATGGCGTATCAGGTGCTGCACCTATCACACAGTTTGATGCATCAAAGTTCAGGACCCGCTTTGCCTGTGAAGTAAAGAATTTTGAACCTACTAATTTCCTTGATAAAAAGGAAGCCCGCAAAATAGACCGCTTTTCACAATTTGCACTGGTAGCAAGCGACCAGGCAATGGCGGATGCCGGCCTTACCAAAGACAATATCAACCCCGACAGGATTGGTGTGGTGCTGGGTAGCGGTATTGGCGGATTAATTACTTTCCAGAATGAAGTGATGGACTTCGCCAAAGGCGATGGCACCCCCCGCTTCAACCCTTTCTTTATTCCTAAAATGATCCTGGATATTGCTGCAGGACAAGTGAGCATGCGTCATAACCTGCGTGGTCCTAACTACGCGGTAACCAGTGCCTGTGCCAGCAGCACCAATGCAATGATCGATGCGATCAACTTGCTACGTTTAGGCAAAGCAGATATTATTGTTACAGGTGGCAGCGAAGCCGTTATCAGCGAAGCCGGTGTAGGTGGCTTTAACGCTATGAAAGCGATGAGCGAACGTAATGATGACCCGGCCGCTGCCAGCAGACCTTATGATAAAGACCGCGACGGGTTTGTAATGGGCGAAGCTGCGGGTATTTTAATACTAGAAGAACTGGAACATGCAAAAGCAAGAGGCGCAAAGATCTACTGTGAAATAGTAGGTGGTGGCGCCAGCGCAGATGCTTACCATATTACCGCTCCCCATCCGGAAGGACTGGGCGCTAAAAACGTTATGCTGGCGGCGTTAAGCGATGCCCGTTTAAGCATTACCGATATCGATTATATCAATACCCACGGAACCTCTACACCACTGGGTGATGTTGCCGAAACCAAGGCCATCCTGGATGTTTTTGGAGAGCACTCTTATAAACTGAACATCAGCTCTACCAAAAGTATGACAGGCCACTGCCTGGGAGCTGCAGGGGTAATAGAAGCCATTGCCTGCATTAAAAGCGTGATGCACGATATTGTTCCGCCAACGATCAACCATTTTACCGACGATCCTGATCTGGATCCAAAATTAAATTTTACCTTTAACAAAGCACAAAACCGGGTAGTCAATGCGGCATTAAGCAATACCTTTGGTTTTGGAGGGCATAATGCCTGTGTAATTGTAAAGAAATACACATAAGTGAGTTTCATTAGGGACCTTTTTTCCAGGAATTCTGATACATCTCTTAAAAAAGAGTTGAAGAATATATTGGGTTTTGCACCCGATAATTTTCAACTTTATAAAACTGCTCTAACCCACCGGTCCATCAGCGAAAGTGTAGATGAAAATAATGAGCGGCTGGAGTATTTGGGAGATGCTATTCTCAGTTCTATTACGGCCGATTATCTTTTCAGGCGCTATCCTTACCATGGAGAAGGCTTTCTTACCGAAATGCGTAGCAAAATGGTAAACCGCCAGCAGCTGAATGATGTTGCGGTAAAAATGGGTCTGAAAAAAATCAC
>JBCNOR010000148.1:0-10014 GCA_039593785.1 Niabella sp.
TAGAAAAAATCACGCTTGCGCCTCTTGTATTTCTTCTTGGCAGAATGATAATCACTCTCGTTGTATTTTACGTTTCTTTATAAAACCGATGTTTAAAACAACGTCAGTTTTAGTAAGACCTACAACAGTACCGTTTACCAGCTCTCCGTCAGTTAACTGAACGAAAGTGTTGTCGTAAACTTTGTCATACTTTTCTTTTTCTTCTTTAGAGTAAGAAGAAACATTACGTTTGTCTACGCTCCAATCGAAATCGTCATGCGCAGTTTCCACCACTTCAGCTACAGGAGCTTTAGGAGGTGCCTCAACAGGTGCGTTTGTTGTCGCTGCAGAAGCTTCTTCTACCGGTTCGGTAGCGCCAGCGTTCTCCTGTGCATCAGCGTTTAATTGTTTAAAATAAAAATTCATAAAAAATCCGAAGGGTTTAAAATTCGGACTGCAAAGGTACGCTATTTCTCCCGGTATCCGTATTTTCCGGGGCATGAATTAAGATCTTCGCAAGCCTCTGATTGTAAACATATTACACCCACCAAAATCAAAAATATTCTCCATAATGATATCTTCGATCCTTATTTGCCTCGTTTTTCGGGGAATCCGCATTAAATTGCCCTGATGTTTTCACATCAGCCGACAACAGCAAGCAGCCAGCTGAATGAGTTCCAGCAAAAGGAAATAAGAGGATTAAAGCGCCTGCGAAATTTTCTCTCTGGCTTTTTTATCGTGGTTCCGCTGGGATTATTCGCTTACCTGGGCTACGGCGTATACCTGAACTTTACAGAACGCCGTATCAGCGATAAAAGCTTTTTCGAATTTGCCCTTCCCCTGCTTGGCGTTTTGCTGCTTTTATTCCTTGTATTTTTTCCTATTATCCTGTTTACCAGGTATAGGGTAAACCGGTTTATTAAGTTGTTGCGCGAGATAGATGCAGAGCACCTGCTATTGTACCAGCAATACACAAGGGTGGTGCCCCGGCTATCCGCCAATATTCCCCCATACCTCTTTTCTGAAAACGGCATCATCATTCCGAAGATGTTAGCGATAGAACGTGTACGCTACTCCGATATTATGGAGATCAGTCATAAAACATTCAAAAGCGGAAGGACCTATGGCACTACTATTACATTAGAAACCTATAATAGCCAAAAGCACCATATATCTTTCTTCCTGGGCGAAAAACTCAGCTTCTTTTTGAATGCCATTGCCCAAAAGAACCTGCATATTCCTGTCATTAAAAAATAACACCAATGTTTCGATTGGGACCCGTTGTTTTTACCGACATGCAGGGTGTCAGGCTTGAGAAAAATAATTGTACACTCAAATCACTTCTTTTCCATACTTTTTGTAATAGGCAATCAGCCAGGTCACCACTTCGTTATAAGACCGCTTGCCTTTAGGCTGATTATTGGCTTTTAAAAAGTAGCTGTACATTTTGTCAATATAAGGCTCAACCGGGTTCCTGTACTTTTTGTAGAATTCGATATAGTCGGCAATATCTTTTTTCACGCGCGGATGTAGAATGCTGTCATAAGTCCTGGCCCGCAATGAATCAGCGAAGGCCAGTTCACGGATGGCATAATGATACATATCGAAATAAACAGAGTATTTGAAATTGACCGAAGGATGTAAGCGGCAGGCTAAAAACCCTACAAAGTTGGCCTCACTTTCTTTTGCATAGCCCAGCTGATGAGCAATCTCATGGGACACCACAAAAGGCGCTACCGATGCCGGCACCGTTGTATTTACCTGGGCTTCACCGGTAAACGGATTATAATATCCCTGGAAGCCCATATAATTGCCTAGGTAGCTGAATAAAGACGGCTTCACCGAATAACCCTTATACGAAAGGAAGGGATATTTGGTGCCTGCAATTTTATAGAGCAGGGAAGCGTTAAAAAAAAGATGCTGTTTACTTTTAAAGGAGTCGCGCATAGCGGGTTTCAGTAACCCGGCCTGCCCGTTAAGCTTGTTGCTCAACAACCCTACCAATGTATCTAAATCGGAAGTACTGTATTCTCGCTCGTTGAGTTGCAACTGGCTTGCTATACCCTGCCGCGAATAATTAAGTCCCCATAAGCCATAAAAAATCACATAGACCAGGAGCATCAAAAAAACTGCTTTTCCTGCAAACCGATAGGCGTATTGTTTTGAAAACTGCTTTCTCTTTACCCGTTTGATCAGCCTGACCATTTTATAACCCGCCCCTATTATTACTACGATATAAAGTATATCGCCCACACTAAAGGGCACCCATCCCAGCAAAAACCTCAGTGCTGTAGCAATAACGGGATATACACCGTAGGTATAATAACCTTCCACCCAACCGGGATTGATGGAAACCGCTTTGATAATAACCGCCAGTAAAACAAGCGTTATCCAGCCTATCCGTTTTTTTAGTTCCTTCCTTTGCATACCAGTTCAAAAATAAATAATTGATGTTCAATGCATAGCTGCGATAGGTTTAAAATTTGATTACCAGTTTATGAATGTTTTCCACATTTGCTGTTACCGCCCGGACAGACGGGAAAAATACCCTATTTTAGTTCCTCTTTTGTAATATACATTCGCCTTGTAAACATTATTAATAAACTTAAACCTATACATTACACACGATGAAAGCCAGATTTGTTAGCATGCTGAGATCTATAATTACATCCTGCATTCATGTTGTAAAAAGACTTTTGTTCAGAAAAAAAAGGATCATTATCAGGAATGAATTTTTTGATTATTACGCGATGTATCATTTATCATAAACGACTATAGACAACCCGGTTATTTACCCGATAGATTCTATTTAAACTTAAACTCCCAGGCCAACCCTTTAGATTTATTAGATATTTGTTTTTTTTGGCATACTTTTGCAACCTTCTAAAAAACAGTTCTAAACAAATCTATGATTTCGACAGTCTTTAGAGTTACGCTCTGCCTATGGCTTTTCCTGGTTCCGTTAATAGCTTATAACCAGAAGAAACCCAATAGTTTTATATTAGGCTCCTACCCTGCCGCTACACCGGGTACCAGTTATAATATTGCCGGATTCGGTAACGATTATCCCACCGGTTCTACTTTTAGTTTGAATTATGGTAAAATAGATGCCACCACAACAGGCTTAAACAGGATTGTAAAGCTGTTTAATGTTGAGGGTGAGTCTTATACTTTTACTAAAGCGATACCCGGCGCCCGGCCTTTTGCTTCTGTATTTGTAAGAAGAAGTTCATCTGACGTAAAAACGACAGCGTTGTTTGAAAGAGGCAGCAAAGCCGGTAGCACTGTTTACCTTGCGCCGGACTATACAAACTCAATGGAGGACCTGATCAATAGCTATGTTATTAACAGGGGCACTGATAACGTTTTTATTAATACCGGGGGCAATACAACCAATAATATCGAACGTTTTGACCTCATTCTCGCCAGTCCTGTTGATGTGAGCCGCTATAATCCTAATACTTCAGGATTTCTTTTAATGGAAAGAAATGGTAATGATATTTTTAAAGTGTCTGCTATTACCGGCTTAACCGGCACTACGGTAACTGCATTAAACACACCTGTTACCGTTGGTGTTGCCAACTGGGGCTCTACAGGTTATAACTTCGAATCGGTGGTGGTGCAGCAAAGAGTAAGTGGAGCTACTACCGACGCCAACCTGAAACCCAGTCAGGATATTACCCAGCAAAACATATCAGGCGTGTTTGTAACCCTGGCGCAACTAGGTATCACTTCGGGAACTTTGTATGGCGTAAGTTTTTTTGGAGGAGATGTAAACTTAAGCAATACCCAGCTTTTAACCATCAGTAATTACCCTACCAATACATCGGAAGCCGGGAGTTTTGGAATAGATTTTATGGCGGGCGGCGGCTTTTTTACCAGGGCGGTTTTAATACAGGGAACAGTTTGGAATGATGCCAACAACAATGCCATCAGGGGAGCAGGCGAAAATGGCATTGCGAACGATCTTTGGGCTAACCTGGTGAGCCCCTCAGGAGTAGTCATCAGCTCTTTAAAAGTAAATGCAAACGGAACCTATACCACCTATATAGCCAGCAACAGCGTAGTTACCGGAGATTACAAAGTAATACTCACCAATAGCGAGAAATATGAGGGTGTGGCCCTTTCAGCTGCCGATAATCCGCTAAATGGCTATAGTTATACAGGCGTAAATGTTGGAGGAACGGCCAATACTTCGAACAAAACAGGAGTTATTAACCTGGGACAAATCTACAGGCCTGTTTACGATGATATTGCTGATGTATCGGGTATCGATTTTGGTATCAGGAACGCTTCGTTACCCATTACCCTGGATGCATTTAACGCCAGTATATCCGGGAACCGGCTTTCAGTGAAATGGACTACCCTGATGGAAAAAAGTAATCTCCATTTTGAGGTGGAGGCTTCTGCCGACGGCAACCAGTTTACAAAAATCGGAACGGTCAGTTCTAAAGCACTGAATGGGGATTCGGACAAAAGCCTGGATTACGAGTTTATTCTTAACCTCGACAGTAATCATTTCGCATTTGCCTGGGGCGGTCTTGCCTTTATCTGTTCGTTACTATGGTTCAAAAGGAACCATAGATTCGCGGGCTTCATATTGTTAACGTGTACCATCATTGCGGCAGGTGTATCCTGCACCAAACAGGATGCCCCTATTGATGGGACTAACTCAAAAATATTTATCAGGCTGAAGCAGGTCAATAAAGACAGCTCGTTTGAATATAGCAAAACAATACAGGCTGTGAAAAGATAATAATTGTGCTTATCAAATAAAAGCCGCCCCGGATCAGCGATCCCCGGGGCGGCTTACTTTTATCAAACAGTTTTCTAATCCAGCTTCATATCTTTTATGATTGCCCGGATCTTATCGTCCAGCTTCGCATTCACTTCATCAAACTGGTCTGCGCCGGCCAACGCTTCTTTCACGCTAAAATAAAACTTAATCTTAGGCTCTGTACCGCTAGGACGGGCAGAGATCAGCGAACCGTCTTCTGTTATAAACTGCAACACATTTGAACGGGGCAGGTCTATCGGGCTTACATCGCGTGTTTGTACATTCGTAGCTAACCCGTTGTCATAATCCAATACAGTTATCACCTTTGATCCGTTAATGGTTTGAGGCGGATTATTACGATACTCCTGCATCATGGCCGCTATCTGCTGCTGTCCATCCATTCCCTTTTTGGTGATGGAGATCAGATCTTCTTTATAAAATCCATATTTAATATAAAGTTCTACCAGTTTATCAAACAAGGTCTTCCCTTTTTCTTTTTCATAAGCTGCCATTTCGCACAACAGCGCAACAGCGCTTACAGCATCCTTATCTCTTATTTTATCTCCGATCATCAGTCCAAAACTCTCCTCACCTCCTACTACATAGTTTTCTTTCCCCTCTTTCAACCTGATCATCTCTGCAATCCACTTAAAGCCGGTTAATACCCTGTAACAGGTAACACCATTGCCTCTTGCCAGATCATCGACCATCCCTGTTGTTACAATAGTCGTAATGATCATATCATTATCCTGCGCAATGCCTTTTTCTTTCCTGGCTTCCAATAAATAATTAAACGCCAGCACAGCCGTTTGGTTACCGTTCATCAACACCCATTCGCCCTTGTTATTTTTGATGCCAATACCTACGCGGTCTGCATCCGGGTCCGTGCCCAATAAGATATCAGCATCCAGCTCTTTGGCTTTTTGCAAGCCAATACTCATGGTTTCTTTTTCTTCAGGATTCGGATACGCTACCGTAGGAAAATTGCCATCCGGGGTTTTCTGTTCTTCTACTACATGCACATTTTTAAATCCAAATGCCTCCAGCACCTGCGGCACCAGCATGATACCTGTACCGTGTATGGGCGTGTAAACAATTTTTAAGTCTTTCTGCTTTTCTATTACTTCGGGGTATACACTCAGCCCTTTCACCATGCGGATATACTGCTCATCCAGCTCTTTTCCGATCAACGTAATATTAGCTTCCCCTCCACTCCATTTTACGTCATCAACCGATTGAATTTTCTCAACTTCCTTAATTACATTTTTATCGTGGGGCGGTACCAATTGTCCCCCGTCGTTCCAGTAAGCCTTGTAACCATTATATTCTTTGGGATTATGAGAGGCAGTACATACCACACCGCCCTGGCATCCCAGTGTTCTTATTGCAAAAGAAAGCTCAGGAGTTGGACGCAGACTTTCAAACAAAAAGACCTTAATGCCATTGGCAGCAAAAACATGGGCTGTTGTTTCTGCAAAAAAGCGGCTGTTATTACGGCTGTCGTGGGCGATGGCTACCCTCACTTCGCCGGGAAAGGATTGTTTTAAATAATTGGCATAGCCTTGAGTAGCCATACCCACCGTATACTTGTTCATACGATTCGTACCTACTCCCATTATACCACGGAGACCACCGGTTCCGAATTCAAGATTTTGATAGAAAGAATCTGCAAGCTCGCTACTATTCTCAGACTGCAATCTCTGAATCTCTTTTTTTGTTTCCGCATCATAATTGCCCTGCAACCATTGATCTACTTTTTGTTGAATTGCATTATCCATAAAAGTTTATTTAGGGCCTGAAGATACTAATTTAGGTGTACCAACAGCGAAGGCGCCCCAACTTTTGTGATATAGCATATTTGTGAGGAAAATCACTCCCGGTAAATAGAAATGATCCTAGATATTACCAGTCATTATTTCCTTAAACAGCTGGAAAGAATATTCTTTTTTGGACTGATCAAAAATCTGGGATATAGTCATAATCTCCTGTATACCGGTTGTTTCTATAAAACCTTTCAGACCTTTTGCTATAGAGCGCTTATCCCCGATAAATGCGTGTGACAGCATATGTTTTACACCATACTCCTGCTCCGGCGTCCACAGGTCAGATAAGCCGGCCGGATTGAAGGGAGACTGTAAAGGCTCTCTTGAATTGGTAAAAATACCCAGGAACATTTTATACATGGAGGTAGCCAAAAAAGCCGCCTCTTCATTGGTATCTGCTGCGATAATATTGACACAAGCCATTGCATAAGGCTTCTCCAGCACCTCAGACGGCCTGAAATATTCTTTATAAATAGCAAAAGCCTGCATCATATGGGTGGGAGCAAAATGGGCGGCAAAGGCATAAGGCAAGCCCATTTGCGCCGCCAGGTAGGCACTATCCGTGCTCGAGCCCAATACCCAAAGGGGAATATCTACCCCTTCGCCAGGCAATGCCCTTACTTTCGCGTGTGCGTTTTCCTTGCTAAAGTAAACCTGCAGCTGTTCAATATTCTTCTGGAAATCGTAAGGTATATTAAGAGGACTATTGCGAATGGTCATTGCCGTCAGGCCGTCTGTTCCAGGTGCACGTCCCAGTCCCAGGTCGATCCTGCCGGGATATAAAGAACCCAGTGTTCCAAACTGCTCCGCGATGATCAAAGGAGAATGATTCGGCAACATAATCCCACCTGAACCCACACGTATCCTATTAGTGCCGCCTGCTACATACCCTATCAAAACCGAAGTGGCTGCACTGGCTACACTTTCCATATTGTGGTGCTCAGAAAACCAGTAACGGTTATATCCCTGCTTTTCTACAAACCTGGCGGTCTGCAGGCTTCTTGCAAATGTATCCTGTAAAGAATCGCCCTGGCATACCGTAGCCAGGTCCAGCACGGAATACTTTAATCCGTTGAAAACACTATCGCTCATTATTGTCGCTTATGTATTTTATAAACGCATAAGGCGGGAAATAGTTGAAAAAAATCAGGCTTGCGCTTCCAAACGGGCCTTCACTTTTAACTGGTTCCTTTTAGCAAGATTAATAAAGAACACACTGCATAAAATAATGGCCAACCCGCCTAACTGCATTGGAGTCAGCTTATCATGATTAATCAGCACACCCAGCAAAACCGCTACCAGCGGGTTAACATAAGCATAAGTACTCACCTGCGTAGCGCTTCTCACACTTAATAAAAACACATAGGCACTATAACCAATGATAGACCCGAATATTACCAGGTAAGCCAGGGAAGCCCAGGCTTTGGGAGGTATCGCGGCCCAATCTACCGACGCAAATTCGTTATTAAACACACCTGCAACAGTAAAAGCCATACCAGCCGCCAACATTTGCCAGGTAGAATTAACAGATGCTGAAGTACCTTTTACCTTGTACTTGGAAAATAAGGAACCAAGGGCCCAGCTGATATTGGCCACACATAAAACAATGAGCGGCAGCAAGCTATTGCCATACCCGGTAGCAACTATCTTTTCATAAAATAAGGCCACTACTCCCAACAAGCCTATGGTTACTCCCATAATCGTGTACTTGTTGTTGAAGTTTTGTCTCCAGTTTACTTTATCAAGCAATAAAAACCAAAGAGGTGCAGAAGCAAGAAATATGGCAACAAAAGAACTGGGTAAGAATTGTTCTGCCCATATCACCGCGCCATTTCCCAGGAACAGCATGAGCAGGCCGCTGATGGCTGCCGGAACAATAGCTGCCCGTTGCCAGATACGCTCGCCTTTGATCGTTACCCATATCATCATAATAATACCGGCAATAATAAAACGTACGGCTCCTAAAACCATTGGCGGAATATGCTTCACGGCCATTTCAATAAAAAAATAAGTAGAACCCCAGATCAGGTACACGGCGGCAAATGCCAGTATTACCAGGGCTACAGAGGGCTGTTTTTTAAGTGTCATGATCAGGTAATTGAGATAGTTTGCGTTTCTTTTACAGTTTCCATTACGATGGTGGTGCGCATGGAGAGGATATTGGCGATCTTACTGAATTTCTTTCGCCGCAGGTCCATTAATGCCTGCGTATTGGCCACACGCACTTTAACAAGGTAACAATCATCGCCTGCTATATTATGCACTTCCTGCACTTCCGGGATAGCAGCAAATGCTTTTGCCGAGGTGTCGCAACCAAAGCCATCTGCCGATTTGATAAAGATGAATGCCAGTAACTCTTTGTTTAACGCAGAAGGATCAATATTGGCCGTATATCCTTTGATAACACCCCGCTCTTCCAGCTTCCGCACACGCTCCAACACGGCAGAGGGCGCCATTTTCAACTTTTTGGATATTGCCACGTTCGTAATGCGCGCATCATCCTGCATCAACCTTAAAATTGCTTTATCAACGTCATTTAAAACTGTATCCGTTTGCACCATAGCTCAAATTTAAATATTATTCTCTAAAAACAAATATAAAACGAACATTATTCTAATAAATATTACAAAACAGAATATAATTCGATTTCGCTAAAGTTATATACGCCCGTGGTTTTATGATTTATTTGAAATTCAGTTGCCTACTTTTGTACCCAATTATTTAAAGGCATGAACCAACTTTTCTCTTTATTAACAACGTTATCATTATCAGCTTTACTTTTCAGCTGCGGCGACAATACGGCTAATCCGCCCACAACTACGGAGCCAGGCACTACAGCTGCACCTATCCCTAATATCAGCTTATCAGTAGTAAAAACCTACCCGCACGACACGTCTTCGTTTACACAGGGGCTGGTGATTTACAAAGGCCAGTTATACGAGGGGACCGGTGGTGACGCAGACAACCCGGTAAGTAGCAAAAACTCCCATCTTTTAAAAGTAAATCTCCAAACTGGCAAGGCCGAAAAATCTATCCCCCTGGATGACCATCATTTTGGAGAAGGCATTACTATCTTAAACGACACCGTATATCAGCTTACCTGGACCGAAAGAAAGGTTTTTGTATATACGCTTCCCGATCTTAAAAAAGTTAAAGAGTTTGATTTTAATACTGATGGATGGGGTATCACTAATAATGGCAAAGAGCTTATTGTAACAGATGGCAGCGGCAACCTATACTTTTACAATCCATCTAATTTTCAATTATTACACACACAATCTGTTACGCATAACGGTGAGCTGGCTTATAATTTAAATGAACTGGAGTATATAGACGGCTTTGTATATGCAAACGTATGGCAACAGCCTTTTATCTTAAAAATTGATCCTGCTAATGGATTGATCGTAGGAAAGATTGATGTATCGGATATCTGGC
>JBCNOR010000149.1:0-10012 GCA_039593785.1 Niabella sp.
CAACAGATCCTAAAGTAAAAGAATTTGCAACTATGATGGTCACCGATCATACCAAAGCAAATGAGGAGCTAAAATCGCTGGCGGGTATAAAAGGCATTACACTGCCTTCAGCTCCCGGTGAAGAAATGCAGAAGGCCGCTGCTGATATTAATTCAAAAACAGGCAAAGACTTCGACAAAGCCTATATCGATCAAATGGTAAAAGACCATAAAAAAACTGTCGAACTTTTTGAGGACGGACAAAAAAATGTAAAAGATGCGGAGTTGAAAGCTTTTATAGATAAGACGCTTCCTGTACTACGGGGCCATTTGGATCATATTCAAACCATCGATAAATCGAAATAACATTGTAAGATATTAAACGCAACAGGTAGCTTATTAAAGCTGCCTGTTTTTGTATTTATAACCGGGCTGGAAGTCTCTTTCCGGGGTTCTACCCGGCTTATATTGGAAGATTGCCATCTATATGGCAAACTTCTTCACCAGGCTCTATCTGTATTTTTCAAAACCATCAAAACAGCTGATAGTATTTTCGTACGTATATTGCTAAATATATATCAGCATAATGAAAGAAAAAGTTGGGATCCTGGGATGTGGTTGGTTAGGGTATAGACTGGCGAGGTACCTGAGTGCTAACTTTGAGATACATACTACGGTAACTACGCAAAGCAAAATAGAGCTTTTAAACAGTGAAGGCTTTCATCCTGAAATAGCCGACTTTGAAAAGCCGCCCCAGGAAACCGACAAAAGGCCCTGGGAAAAATTGTCATTCATTGATCATATTATTATTACAGTACCCCTTTTTTCAAAAAGGATCAGCCAGGATCTGTTGGATATAAGAATACGTAACCTGTCGGCGTTCCCGTCGCATTACCAGGGAACCCTTATTTTGATGAGCTCAGTCGGGGTTTATAAAGACCTGGCAGGTGAAGTTACCGAGGAGCTATTACCGGCCGAAAGCTGTAATGGAGAAAAAGAAATCAGGCAGTTATTCAAACAGGCTACTGTCCTGAGGCTTGGAGGATTAATGGGTGATGACCGGTTGCTTTCCAGGTATAAAGTTTCCGAAATGGATACAGCTGTAAACCATATACACTTTTATGATATATGCCGGATCGTTCACTTGCTTATTACACGCCGCATAACAGCTAAGGTTTATAATGTAACAGCACCACAACACCCTTCGAAAAGGGAAGTCATTCAAGCGCAAATGGAAGTTATTTCCGGCACTTCATCGGCACCCATACCGGGTAAAATTGTTGTTTCTCAAAAAATCGTGAACGAGCTGGGTTATCAATTTGTATACCCCGATCCCAGGCAATTTCATATCCTTAACCATCTGGTATAAGATGAGTAAAGTGTTCAGGTATCGGCTATATTTCCAACATTGTTTTGGCATATGCGCCGAAAGAATGTCTTTATAATATTTACCAGTTCACCACATAGTGATAAACGTTAAAACTACAATAATTTAATTAGGTGTATTTTTCACAAATCGATGATTTATATGCCGGCAATCTGTATATTTGAATTGTATTAGTCCAGGGTATCTCTTATTACATGAAAGCCCTCATGAACCGGGAATAACCATCGACTACGAACAATACAACCTTTAAGCAGCGCTGCAGCCCTATCAACCAGCAGCAATGTTTTTAGTTCTTAAATTGACTATCAGAATCTTAAACGAAAAGCCCGTTAAGCAATTATGAATTTTAAAAATAAATCTTAAAATAAAGAAGAGCAATTACCTGGTAATTCCATTCTGAACTTAGTAACTACAGCGCCCCTAAACCGTAATTACAAACAGAGCCAATTATCCAGACCAGTTGAGATACAGCCTGCATAAACACAATCGTTAAGTACGATTGATGAGCCTCGTTAGTTGATGCGCCTGCAGGCTTATAAATAGGAAGCTGTTTCATATCAAGCCTGATCTGTAGTAGTAACCACAGCTGTTCATAATATGCCTGGGCGGAAACGTCGCTGCATATATGAGCTGTGCTTTCCAGTTGCTTTCAAGCCCTGAGCAGCTGGTATCGCGGGCTGTATTACTCTTGCCCTACAAGGATGACAGATACCTGTGTTTATTGAATAAACATCGCTTCTGTTCATCACATCAGACAGGCCTGATATGAATTTAATTATACGCACGCCCGCATTAAGTTGTGGCAGTTTGCCCTATAGCCTTAATGGGGCCGGGACGCTCCTGGCAATAAAATGCTATTGATAAAATATATTCAGGTGCATTCAACAATAGTTTAGTTAGGTTTAGTTTCGCCTGACGTTTTTACGCCAGGCTTTTATTTGCAACCGGGTCATATTTAAACAGGTCGGGGTCACTACAGTTCCATCTCTTGCTGCAACTTATTTATCCTACAATTATTGTTGACAGATGTAACTGTTAACTCAACGATCTACCCCGTCTAATCTTCCTTCGTCTTGCTTATAAGTTCGCTTTTAAGAAGCCGGAAGTCATTTATCAAATTACCTTTCCCCCAACGCTCTAAAAGGGGTTGCTCCAACTTTGGCTCCCGGTATTCATCGGGGCTCATGATGGGTATTCCTGATACAATGGGATACACCCTGTTGCAATTGCTACAGCATAATATGCCTTCAATTATATTGCCGTCTATATCTTTTGTAACGATCGTTAACTCCAGTTCAGCTTTATCAAATGAACAACAAAGTTTTTCTATAGTACTTATTTTCATTCTTTTGTTTCTTCTATAGTTTTTTGATATTTCTTTAGTTCGGCCAGGGGATCTGCGGCGTTCATTATTCCTGACACTACTGCAATACCTGAATAGTTCAGACTGCTTAAGGAATGCAGGTTTCCAGGGTTGATTCCACCGGCTAAAAATATAGGGATGTCCGTTATCTCTTTTGCCTTCCTGACGGTGTCAAACGTCACCAGCTCACAACTATTGGCGGTTGATGAAGGAAACATAGAGCAAAATGAAATATAGTCCAACCCGTTTTCGTCGGCCCATTGAACAACAGACAGATCATTATTACAGGTGATCCCCATCATCATTCGCTGGTCTATTTCCTGCTTCAACTGAACAATATTATCCGGCGCAGTATCAAAATGAACGCCATCCAGGTCTATTGTCTTTAGTAATTCCCACTGGTTATTGATGAGCACCGGTACGCTTTGGCGATGGCACAGGCGCAATACCTGATCAATAAGCTTTAGACTGTCTGTACCGGGAAGGAAATTATCCCATACCTGAACCGCTGCAATTTTTTCTGTAACAATTTCTTCCAGGGTGTTTAATAGTATATCCTGGTCCATGGAAGGATCGATAATAAGATAAACGCCGCTCTTCATTTTACTTTTCATTTCCAGCCTCTTTTTAATGCATTATAAAATGCAGCCCAATAGGGATCTGTTTTTGCATATTCAAGGCTGGTGCTTTTATCATGCGCTATCAGCATTAGTCCTTTTTGCTTTTCACATAATTCACCAACGGCAACACAGGGAATATTGTGGCTGGCCAACCTTGTTATCACATCACCTGAAGCTTCTTTTTTACAGCAAATGATCATAGCGCCAGCGCCTATGCAATATCGCGGGTTCAGATCAAAAACCCTGCAGATACTGGCCTGGGCTTCAGCAACAGGCAGCCTGTCATTGTATATAACCGCTCCATTGCCCGATGCGACACATAGTTCATAAATGGCTCCCAGCACACCCCCTTCAGTTACATCATGCATGGCTGTAACGCCATTCCTATCCTCATTTTGGCCTACAGCCATTAAGGCATCGGGTAATGAAGATGTAAGATAAAATGATTCGCATGCCTGTTGATATACCTCCGCTCCCACCCTGTTCTTCACTGTTGCAGGGAAGCTCATTGCCAGTATGGCCGAGGAAGACAGCGCACAGGTTTTGGTTACCAAAATAACGTTCCCTGGTTCTGCCATTCGCGACACCAGTAAGCGATCTTTAGGCAGCACCGCAGCAAAGGTTCCGCCTCCGGCAATGGAAGCATACTGTCCTTCAATAAAACCTGTATGTCCTCCGGTAATAGCAACCCCTATCTCCAGGCAAAACTGATGAATATAATCCCAATAGGTTTTGAAATCATTTTTTGATAAAGAGGAAGGAAGGTTTAACACCAGCTGACCATACATTGGTGCATGCCCTGTAGTTGCCATATCATTGGCCATTAAATGAACCGACATCCAGGCCGACTCCCGCAAACCAAGTGAGGGTATTAATGATAAAGGATCGCTGGTAAGCGCCAAAGCCATACTTCCAGGCAGATCAATAACAGAGACGTCGACCCCGAAGCCGGGACCGGTAAGAACTTCCCTACGATGCCGGCCACATTTGTTTTGGATAAATTCTTCAAACAAATGATGGTCTACTTTACCTGGCTGCTCAGTCATTAGTCAACATCTTTAAACTGCACATACAATCCAAAAAAATCGCCCAGCGGAAGCCCCCATTGCTGCACCGGGAACCAGGCAGGAAGTCCTGTACAGGTCCAGTTGATAGTATATTCCCGGCCTTCCAGGGCTTTATGAATTATATGGGTCAATTGTTTTGGCGTATAAAAAGTTGCGGTTATATAGAAGGGGTTCTTTCCAAACAGCTGTTGCACGCGTCGTCTTGCCACTTTGGTGGAGTTGCGGTTCATCATACCCATGGCTATACCATACCTGCCTACTCTTGCTGCTTCGCGGATAACTTTTACAGGATCTTTATAATATTCGAATGTGGTTATAAACGCCAATGCATCGAAACTATGATCTTTAAACGGCATGTAATGAGAATCTGCCATCACCAGGTCGCCCTGAAAAAGATGTTTTGCCTGTGAAAGCATCAGCGGAGAGATATCCCCTCCGGTGGCTTCGATTCCTATTTGTTGCCACCACCTAGTAAAGCGTGCCGTTCCGCAACCAAACTCCAGTAAAGATTTTACACGACGGTCAGCGCTCACCAGCTGTTCCATCACTTTTTTTTGTCCTACTTCAGCCCTCTTATATCGCCCCTCATACCATTGTTCATAGGTGTCTGTATGTTCACGATTGAAGAACCATTCAGGTCTGCCCTGCCAGTTCTGCTGCTGCTGCGGTATTAAGTCAGTGGAAAATTTTTCTATATCCATTTCTTTTATTTTAAACCATCACCTGACAGATATCAAACGATGGAGCTTGAAACAGATATTTCAACTTGCATCCCTACGTTGGCATTATCCAAATCAGGTAACGGGTATGATCTCAGCCATTCAAAGGCACCCCGTGCTATGTTCCCCGCAAACCTACATAAAATTGGATAAAGAGCCAATGAAAAATTTGTGCTGCGGGTTAGATCGCCTCAATAGAACCCGGGATACAAAAAATAAAAAGCAGCTATTTACATCTAAAGGTTACTTTGAGACGGAGCAGAGGTTGAGCCGGGTTTATGGATCGGGTTCCTGCAATCAGAGCAGTGTTACTTCCAGTATTAATGTGTCAGGATCCCAACTACTGCAGCTGCAGTTGAGCGTTACCCGGTGCAATTCATAGCCGTATAAGGTTACTCGCCGGTTTTAAATCTTTAGAGTAAACAACCTGCCTAGTTTTGCGAAAAGCTGTTCATGAAATTTAAGAAAGATGAAGACTGTTAAGTTTATGGTTATGTGTAAGCGTATCAATTGCAATAACCTGTAATGGTGCGGGGCCAGCGGTAGCGGGAAACCGGGATGCGTATCATCATACAGCTTTGTATAGACTACACCATAAGTTCTTTGATCAGTGACTGGTAATTACGTCCAACATTTAATTCGACACCGTTTTCCAGCACAACAAAGATCTTTCCTACATCGCGGTAAACTTCTTTTACATGATTCATATTGACCAGGGTGGAGCGGTGAAGCCTTACATACGATCTTGGATTGAGCCGTTCCGCAAGGGAGCTGATGCCCACCGAGCTCAGGTAGGTTGCTTTTTCAGTATAGATTTCGGTATGATCGCCACGTGCTTTCAGGTATAAAATTTCATCAACGGCAATGTTTTTATATCGCTTCTGATGTTCAACGAGAATGCGGTCTGCAAAGCCTTCCTGTTGTACCAGGTTGGTGAACGCCTCCAACGCAGGGAACAGATGCTGCTGTTCCAGTTTTGTCATTGTCCTGTCAAAACGTTCCCTGGTATAAGGTTTCAACAGGTAGTCAACCGCACTTGCTTCAAAAGCATCCAAAGCATATTTATCATAAGCCGTCGTAAATATTACATGAGGAATGTGTTCAATACGTTTTAATACTTCAAAGCCGCTTGCACCGGGCATTTGCACATCAAGAAATACAAGGTCCGGTTCCAGTAAATTAATATCACGGATAGCTTCCAGCCCATTAGAGCATTCTCCTGCTACCCTGAAGTTCGCGTATGGCTCGAGGTACTGTTTCACCAACCTTCTTCCGGGCTCTTCGTCGTCTATAATTAGTACGGACCTTTTTGACATCAATCCTGGTTTTAGTTACTGATAGAAGATATATATAGATTTGCAAAGATAGTTTTATTGCCAAATGCGGGACCGGAGTAATACCATTAAATATTATTGAAATGAGCCTGAGCTTATCAAAAGAAAAAATTGCCGGCAGGGAGATTGGCCTTTTTATATTTATACTCCTGTTGATGAGTATACTCTATGGAACGCCCCGTTTGTTTTCCCAGGGCTTCACAACTTCCTTTATAAAAGAAACGATCGTTGACTGTGTTATCATGGCTATCGCCTGTCTTCCGGTATGGTGGCTTCATTTTAGAAAATGGACCGGCCTGCGCATGCAAAACAGGTTTGCATTGCACTTTTTAACAGCACCCCTGTATTACCTGATCTGGATATTGTTGTATATAGCTTACAACCAGCTCTCAGGACTTCCGCGTATGACGGGCAGGCAGGTACTGCAAAACAGTGGCCCTAACCTGCTTTTCTACATACAGGTATTTAGTTCCTTACATATTGATCTTTTTTTCAGGGAAAGAGAGGCCCAGTTCCGCAAACAGCGGGAGCTACAGGATTTGGCACATGGGGCGGAGATCAATGCATTAAAAGCACAAATTCAACCTCACTTTTTATTTAATACCCTCAATAGCATCAGCGCCTCGGTTCCATCATCAGAAGAGCATACCCGGGTTTTGATAGCCAGGCTGGCCGGTATTTTCCGTTATGGGCTCGACTCGATCAAACAGGAACTGGTTAACCTGGAAAAAGAGCTGGAATTTATCACTAATTACCTTAGTCTCGAAAAAGAACGTTTTGGCAACAGGCTTCATTACAAAATAGATACAATGCCCGAAATTGCCCATGCGCTGATCCCTCCTATGTTATTGCAGCCCCTGGTAGAAAATGCCATCAGGCATGGCATCGAGCCTTCCATAACAGGAGGTCATATTTTAATTACCGGTTCACTGCAGAACAAAAAAGTAGTCATTGGCATACAGAGCTCCGGAGCGCCCTGTACAAAAACAATTCACGAAATGTTTACAGGCCCCGGTCTTGGTTTATCTAATACCGCAAAACGCCTGGAAACTCAATTTAATGAAACCTTATTGATCACCGTTGACGGGAACGAGGTAAAGGTTCAATTCCCCCTGCCTTATTCTTCCTAAAGCCAGGGAACTTTATAAAGAGCTCAATGCAATTCAACGGCTTTAAAAGCTGTTGGCAGCTCTATTCAGTCGTTTACCGGAATATTAATCAATCAGTATAACCCGATGGTAATTTCGGGTATGAATCAAATATCACTGATTATTGCAGGTTGGTTAATTATTGCTGTGCTATCGGGATGCAGCAAAAAAGATGCTACAGGTGAAGACCAAAAGTTGTCTTTCGACCGAATTGAAAGCGTCAGACATCTGCCTGGTTTTGGCGACAGCGATGAATTGCCCGAGGGTAGGCCATTCGAGTTGCCTAAAGGTCTGCGCCTGGTAGACCGTCCCAACTACCCTTTTAATCCCGACATCAGCAAACTGAAGGGTATTATGAACACCTTCTACATAGATGTACATATTGCTACAGATAGTACCTGGGGAGGCGGAGAATTTGAATTTCCGGAAGGATTGGTGGTATTAAATACTGCGCCCAGCCGTATACAAAATGGTATGCTTATGGGCAGAGAACCCATAACAGCGCCCCCTTACAATGCGTCCAACGGAGGGGACACGATTACAGTATATCTTGGTGTAGCCTGTATGAATGCTGGAAAAGGAATGCCATGGGCTGATAACTTTGGCACAGATGACCGCTATTATCCGGTCAGTAAGGGTACGCATAAACCGTATGTAATTACTACGAATGCCGAGATCCTTAAGTTTTTATCAATACTAAGAGGTAAAGCGCATCTGAAGCTTACCCGTCACTATAATCCATGGGAACGAATGAAGGAAGATTACGAAGAGCCTGAATGGCTAAAGCCTTACAGTGAAATACAGGACAAATTCTGGAAACTGACGGACGGCACAGGCCTGAACCGTGAAGATCTACGGGAACTACTAAAAGCAATACAACCCAGATGAAGCTGAAGATAAAGGCGGTTTCAAAAGGCGCTGAAATGTTGCTTGGTCTGGCATTCTTATTTGGCGCGCTTAACGGCCTGATCTATATGATGGGGCATGAAGCTCCCATTCCGGTGAACCCTGATTCGGAACTGGCCATGGCATTGGCTAAAACCAGGTATATATTCCTGCTTCAAAAGCTGGTTGAATTAACGGCTGCGATACTATTGTTATTTGGGAAAATGCGATTGGCAGCTTTAATATCACTCGCTCCCATTGTAGCCTGCATCTTATTATACCATGTTTTCGACGATGTAAACGGTCCGATCCTGATTACTTTGTCCGGGCTTTACGTGTTGGCCCTGTCAGGCCATCGGCATCGTCTGCTCCAACTTTTAAAACCCGATTAGCATATTCTTAAACTTTAAATTATACCCAACATCTTAAACCAATTGTAAAATGAAACCTCTTTACCGTTACATGATCCCGCTTCTCATGTCCCTGTTGTTAATTGCCTGCTCTAAATCCGACACCTCGCCGGAAGATGGAGGCGAAAATCCTGGCATTGGTTCAGGTAATGAAATCAGAACCCCCATTCCCTATGATAAGCTGCCCGTTTCTAGCCGGGAGTTTACCATCCTGGGTCCACAGTTTTATGTAGATGTTATGGGAAGGCAGCGTCCGGCGCTTCCGAAATTTAAAGATATGGCTATTAAGCCTGGCGTGCTGAAAGGATACGTAAAAGATATATATGGCCGGCCTTTGCCAGGTGCTGAGATAGGGATACGATCTTCTATCATAGGTGGCAGCTATAGTTCAGCCAGTGCTACCAGCGATGCTAACGGTTTCTATGAAATTCTTCTTCCGGTTGGCAATGTAGAAATATGGGGCGCTAAATACTTAATGGATTATGAATCCGCAAAAGCACCCGTATCACTTTTTCCGGGAGACAGCAACCTCAATAGCTTTAACTCGACCAGCGGTGGTATTAAAAACTTTGTTCTTTTACCCTATGGGCAAGGAAGACCCGACCAGATCAGCAAAGGTCCCTATTGGCCCAGCAGCTATCTTGGTGCAGCTATTCACCTGTCATATACCCTACGTACGCAGTCATTACCATTACCCGGCAGCTTTCCTGTGGGAACCATTATTGTTATTAAACTCACTCCGCTTGACCTGGTGCATGCAGACGAAAAAGTTAACTTCACCATACGTAAAGTTATAGAAAGCAATGAGCTTTACATTAACAACATTCCAATTGGAAAGTATAAAATTGAAATAAAGCTTGAAAACGGGGCCCACATACTGATGAGAGAAAATATCAATCTGAAGCCACAATATGGTATGCAACCTAAACAGGCTGCCGGTACAGCCGAAGTTACTTTTATTCCCGGCGAGCCCGAAATACTAGCCTGGTATGGCAACTGGTGGATCGTTCCTATTATTATTGAACATCCCTAAGATTTCCGCGATATGATTCACTTGAACTTATAAAAGGAGGTTGATGCTAACCCAAATTATTGAACAAT
>JBCNOR010000015.1:0-20790 GCA_039593785.1 Niabella sp.
GCTGTATTCAGGTTGATAAAAAACCTCAACATTCACCATTATGCCTGCTGAAATCATGCTGCTCATGAAAAGTACGTTTTCGTAAAAATAGTCATTTTTACTTTATCTTTTTTTATAAAACTTATGTCTGGTATATTCCAATTGTCGGGATCATCATATTGATCCCGCATTGGACCTGTCGTATAAGCACATTTCTTCAAGACGATCAAACAAGCAGGAACTGTACAAGGGGCAGGCTTACAACAACTAATAATGAATGCCTTTCGAAATAAGGCAACTGGGCCCGAAGGGCTTGATGTCTGTAACCCCTGACACTAGCAAGGGGTTACAGATGGTGTATCAGATGCGGTCCCGAAGGGGTCGGATATTGTTTCACAATAAGTATTTCTCATTAAATTCAACACCATTTTCAATTAGCAAGTGCTTATATTCATCGTAAAATGGCTCATTTCTATGATGATCTTTTTGATTTTTGACATAGTTGATGATATATCCCTCTCTTTTATTGAATAGGTGAAAGCGCCGTAGCTTTCCTGCCATCCACGAAACTCAGGAAATAGGCTGCTATTTTTCATCCATATGCTGTAGGATGATTTTATATCCCTGATATAATCCGTTAGTGATATAGATGGATGAAGGTCTGGAAAAATATGTATATGATCTTCTACACCATTGATACGATAGCGTTTACATTTCTTATTTTTTACGATACCCATATATATTTGTAAAGCACTTCATAGTGCGCTTCTGTAATTGTTTGTGTCGGTTTTTAGTAGCAAAAACAATCTGGTAGTAAATCTGGCGGTAGCTCATGATATCTATTCATAGGTTAAAAAATATTGTACTCTCCACTCTAATTTACATTTAATTTTTCTAACTCCAATTGACTTTCATCGCATTCGACCCCTTCGGGGCCGCATCCACTATGCATTCTTGACCTAAGCCACCTGAGGGTTATGTATGGCGCCCCTCAGGCAATTCAGCAGCTACTAAAGAAAGATCGTATCAATAAAACTCCGGAAATCTGTGTATAAAATAATAAACATTGAGCGGGAAATATATCTCACAGAAAAGGGGAGGCTTCTCGTTACATTTGGACATGCTGCAGGGGACGGTGCGGCATTTTTGAACGCACTCTTTGTCTCAACTGTAGCTCACCGTATAGGCAGAACGCTGATGGTTCCTATTCTCCTGGCTCGGAGGGTACTTGCACCGGTTCAAAAAACAGCCAATGGGTTAGTCTTTTTTACTGGCCGGCTGTGAATAAGGAAGCCGTCTGTAAAATATGGCTTTTGCCGGCGAAAAAATAGAAAAAACGGATTATCTTTTGAGAAGTCTGCTAACCACCACTTTTTTTGGTATTTACATAACCATTTTTCAAAAACCACTGAAGCAATTTATCCCTATGATCCCCCTGAATAATTATTTCACCGTCCTTTGCCGACCCGCCCGTACCACAAAACGATTTGAGCTTTTTGCCTAATTCTTCAAGGTCTTTTTCTGTACCAACAAAACCCAATACTACTGTTGCTGTTTTACCGCCGCGGTGTTTGGTTTCCAGCTGTAGCCTGAGCTTTTGCGCAGCAGGAGCCAGGGTGGACACCTGTTCTGAATCCTGCTCAAATTTAAAATCGGGATTGGTGCTAAATACAAACGGGCTATTGGATTTATTTTTCGACATGGAGAAAAGTTGACTGGTTGATTAGTTGACTGGTTGAGATGTTTGAAAGGAACTGTTTATAGCCGGTTGATCAAAGTACTGCTTTTAGGCTCAAATCGAGGCTGCGTGCCTGGTGTATCAATCCGCCTACGCTTACATAGTCAACACCTGTTGCGGCATAGCTTTCGATGGTTTCCAGATTGATGCCGCCGCTGGCTTCTGTTTCGAAACGGCCTGCGATCAGGTTCAACGCTTCTGTAATTTGTTCTGGAGTGTAATTATCCAGCATAACCCGGAATACCTTTCCTTCGCCAATGGCTATTACCTTTTTAACATCATCTATCGAACGGGTTTCTACTTCTATTTTTATATCAAGCTCGTTTTTTATAACATAGTCATGAGCTTTATGAATGGCTTTTTCAATCCCCCCGGCATAATCGATATGATTATCCTTCAGCATGATCATGTCATATAGGCCAAACCGGTGGTTTACGCCACCGCCAATACGCACTGCCTCTTTTTCCAGTAGCCTGAAATTGGGTGTGGTTTTACGGGTATCCAGCAGTTTTGTTTTATAACCTTTCAACTTGTCCGTGTATTGTTTGGTTAAAGTTGCAATGCCACTCATGCGTTGCATACAATTGAGCACCAGGCGCTCGCATTGCAAAATGGTATGTTCGTGTGCCGCCACCTCAAAGGCTTTTTCACCAGCGAACATAGGTTCACCATCTCTTTTAAACACTTCAAAACTGCATCCAGGCTCCTTGTATTCAAAAATAAACCGGGCCACATCTACCCCGGCCAGAACACCATCCTGTTTGATCTTTAAAACAGCGCTACCTTCTTCCTCCGCATCAATACTCGAAAGTGTGGAGTGGTCGCCACTGCCGATGTCTTCTGCTAATGCTTCTTCTACAAGATGCTTTAATTTCTGTTGAAAATCCTGGGTCATAATAACTGCAAGATAATGAAGCATTTTAATTTGGTGTAATTGGAGATAGGTTTTAACGATTGCGGCAAACAGATCAAAACGAAAAATGCCTTCCATAACAGAAGGCATCACTGTATATAAAGCCTGTTTAATTATTCAATCAACTGAAAACGTAATTCTTTGATCACTTCTTTACCACCCTCTTTTTTCATAAAGATATTAACGCGGTAGTTGCCACTACCGGTAGACAGGGTGCCAATGGCATATTGCCCGTTAGGCGAATTACCTTTGTGCTTTACTTCAAAACCTTTTACGCTGTTTTTGGCAAAGAAGTCTTTTATGGCTTGCTGTGCTTCTGTCTTACTGTAATTGTTACTCTTATCCATAATGGTAAGAGAAAAATTAGCCCCGGCATTATCAGTTACCTGTACTGCATTGCCATTTTTGATGCCGGTCACCACCCCATCAATGCTTTGGGCATATAATGTTGAGGTAAATAAAATAGAACCGGCAACCAACGCAATACCAATAAACTTTCTCATATGTATATTTTTTATTGATTCGGCAGGAAAAAATATTCATTTCAAATTGTTAAATGAGTATTTTTTTATGCTTTATTTCATGTTTAATTATTGTAATCTTTTTCAAAAGTGCTAAAAATATGCCAGACTGCAACCTTTGTTCCCCTGGCATTCTTTAACTTTACGCGCATTAATAATTTTATTAAATATATTAATTAACTGATAATCAACTGTCAAAAAATGTCAACCGCACAAAAAAAAGCTATTTTAATTATAATGGACGGCTGGGGATTGGGAAAAGTTGCATCTGCTGATGCAATTCAGAACTCCAACACGCCGTTTACCAAATCTTTATACAACAAATACCCGCACACAACCTTAACCACTTTTGGAGAGCTGGTGGGCTTACCAGAAGGCCAGATGGGGAATTCGGAAGTGGGACACCTTAACTTAGGAGCAGGACGTATCGTTTACCAGGAACTGCAACGCATTAATGTTGCAATAAAAACCGGGGAACTGGCAAAAAATGCGGAATTGGTAAGAACATTGGATGCTGCAAAAGCCGGTAATAAGCCCATGCATTTAATGGGACTGGTAAGTGATGGAGGCGTGCATTCGCACATCAATCACCTGAAAGCATTGCTGGATACCTGTAAAGATCACGGGCTGAAAGATGTATATGTGCATGCCTTTACAGATGGCCGCGATACCGATCCGAAAAGTGGACTGCACTTTATCGAAGATCTGCAGAACCATATTGATGCCATTGGCTTGGGTAAAATTGCCACGGTTAGTGGCCGTTACTACGCGATGGACCGGGATAAACGCTGGGAACGGGTTTGTAAGGCTTATGATGCCCTTGTAAACGGGGCTGGCGATACGGCTGCAAGTGCCATAGATGCCGTAAAACAGAGCTATGAAGAAAATATTACGGATGAATTTATCAATCCTACTGTAATTGTAGATGCTGATAATAAGCCGGTGGCAACCATAAAGGAAGGTGATCATGTGCTGTGCTTTAATTTCCGTACGGATCGTTGCCGGGAAATAACAGAGGTGTTAACACAGGCTGATAACACCGAATTTGGTATGAAGCGCCTGAACCTGGATTATACGACCATGACCGTGTACGATCATAAATACACAGCAGTCTATTCTATTTTCAGAAATGAAGATCTCACCAAAACATTAGGTGAAGTGATAGCAGACAATGGTCTAAAACAGATACGCATTGCGGAGACCGAGAAGTATCCGCACGTAACTTTCTTCTTCAGTGGGGGACGCGAATTGCCATTTGAAGGGGAAAGCAGGATACTGAAAGCTTCTCCCAAAGTGGCCACTTATGATCTGCAGCCGGAGATGAGCGCCAATGAATTAACAGAAGCATTGTTACCCGAAATTAAAAATCAATCTGCAGATTTTATCTGCCTGAACTTTGCCAATGCCGACATGGTGGGCCATACAGGTGTTTTTTCTGCTGCTATTAAAGCGGTGGAAACGGTAGATCATTGCGTTGAGCAAGTGGTGACGGAAGCCTTAGCGCAGGACTATGTGGTGTTTTTAACTGCAGATCATGGCAATTCCGATTTTATGATCAATGACGATGGCAGTCCTAATACGGCGCATACGCTGAACCTGGTACCCCTGTTCATTATTGACAATAACTGGCGTGGTGACATAAAAGAGGGTAAGCTGGGCGATATTGCACCGACCATCCTGAGCTTTATGAAACTGCCGATACCTGCACAAATGACGGGAGAAGTATTGGTAGATACTGCAACGCTATAAACAGATCTTTAATAATAGCGAATGCCTCATGGTTGTCAAAAATCGTGAGGCATTTTTTATTCTTTAGTCCATTCAGAACGAAGTAAGGAATAGAGCATCAAATCCAGGGGCTCATTATTTACCCATTCGGCCTGCCTTAAAACGCCTTCAAAATGGAAACCCAGTTTTTCAGGAATGGCTTTGCTTCTCTGGTTAATGGTTGCTGCCTTAATCTCGATCCTGTTCAGCTTTAACTCTTCAAATCCTAAAGCCAGTAACTTTTTTACTGCATTGCTGATCAGCCCGGCGCCCTGCGCTTTCTCAGCCAGCCAGTAACCTATATTAGCGGTTTTGTTGGCCTTATTGATATAGCTTAACCCGATTCTGCCCACAATCTGGTCCCGGTGAAAGATATTAAAGCTGGTGTCTAAGCCATCACGGTTTAGCTTTTCGCAATTCAACAGGTAACGCTCCATATCCGTTACAGATAGCATGTGAGGCACCCACGGTAAAAATCTGGATAAATGCGCGCGATTACTGTCTACTAAAGCAAACAATTCTGCAGCATGGCTGACCTGGTTAAATAGCAGCGTTGTATTTTCATTGAGAGGAATAATCATTCATAAATATAAAAAAAGCCCGGCAGATACCGGGCTACAATTGAATGGGTTATTAAAACACTATTGAATAGTATAGCTTTGCTGCTGCTCGTATACATGGCCATATGCATCTTTCGCTCTTACATAAATGGTATGGGTGCCCGGCGCCAGTTTTTTATTAACGGCTGCTGACCATAAATGTCCGGTAGCAACAGGTGCCGAAGGGCGTCTGCCCTGCAACAATGTCGTTGTTTCATCCCATCGGGTTACCATGTCGAGGTAAGTATAGTCGAACGTAGAATCGCGTAGCATGGCCGTCCATTTGCCGTTGTCTATTTTATATTCCACCAAATCATTTTCAGATCCCATAAAGAAATTGGCATAAAACGGAGCAGCGCCGCGGCTGTTATGTGCTACAATCTTTGGGGCATATATCCTGATCTGGTAGGTGCTATCTTTCCCTGCCACTTTGTAACGCAGGTTGTATTTATTGTTTTGTATGTTTAAAAATGCATAACCCCGCGGCGTGCCATCTCTCATAGTGCCATCAGGGATCCCGGCAGCATCCAACTCTCCTGAATACCAATCCCCGGAAGTAGTACCCACATTATACTCATGCAATGCCTGGTTTTTACCATGCCAGCCATCGCTTGTTTTATAATAGATCTGCTTTTGGAAATGGGTATGTGCCGACATCAACAAACAATTGTCAAAGTCTTTCAAAAGGTCAAACATCGCCTGCCTGTCTTCCAGTCTTATAGCATCGCCCCCTTCATTGCTAAAAGGAATATGAAAGGAAATAACCACCAGTTTGTTTTTGTCAACCAGGGCCAGGTCATTTCTTAGAAATTCAATCTGGTCGGGACGCAGGCCACCCCAGTAGCCTTTTCCATCACGCGGGTCGGGATAGAGAATATTATCCAGTATAATAAAGTGGGTATTGCCATAGTTCCATGAGTAATTGTTAGGGCCGAAATTCCTTTCAAAGGTCTCATCCGATAAAGAATCGGTAGTGGCTTCATAGTTCATATCATGGTTGCCCATAACATTGTACCAGGGCAATTTTAATTTGGTCATAATGTCCTTGTAAGGCAAATGAAGATCCAGGTTGTCGCCTACGATATCGCCCAGGCTGATCCCGAATTTTACATGGCTGCCTGTACGCACATCATCTACAATACTCTTGGCGAAATAGCCCAGCTCCTGCTCATTGTAGGGTTGAGGATCACCAAAAACCAGCACACTGAAGTCAACCGGCTCGTCCTGTTGGTACAGCGCAAAGTTTAGATTTTTCGGTAGCGCCTGAGTGGGCGCAACACCTTTATATTTGGAGGCCTGCGGAGATCCCTGCGGCTTATGAATATAATAGAACTCCGGAAGGTTATGAGCGTTGTTTCTAAACCGGTACCCGCTCGGTTTAATTACAGAAATGATATTGTCGGCGCCTGCAGTGAGCTGATAAAGACCGTTTTTATCGGTTACAGCGATATCTCTGCCATTTGAAACGGCTACACCTGCAAGGCCCGTTTCTTTTTTATCAAACTGGCCGTTATTGTTTTGGTCAACATAAACATAGCCTGTAACGGTGGTTTGAGCAGCTGCGGCTAAACAAAAAGCCAGTCCCGCTGTTACAAAAAGTTGTTTTAACATGATTTCAATTATTTTTTAATTGCTGGTAATATGCTTTGTAATTTTAGCTTAGAATGGCGGCAAATGTATAAGTTCACTATTACCCCAATATTAAGTTTAGCAGAATCATGCTTATCATTGCGGTTTCATAAGAGGAGCGATTATTGATATGACCCAGGAAGAATTCTCGAAAATAGCATCCACCATCCCATTGCAGCCCGGCATCTACAAATATTTTGATGCGGCGGGTAAAATTATTTATGTAGGTAAAGCCAAAAGCCTGCGTAAACGGGTAAGTTCCTATTTCAATAAAACGTTTACGAACTACAAGACACATGAGCTGGTTCAACGGATTCATAAAATTGAATTCACGATAGTAAACAGTGAGCAGGACGCATTTTTTTTAGAGAACTCACTTATTAAACAATTTCAGCCTCGTTACAATATCAACCTTAAAGACGATAAGTCTTATCCCTATATTGTTATCAAGAACGAGCCTTTTCCCAGGGTGTATTTAACCCGGCAGCCGGTAAATGATGGTTCTGAATACCTGGGCCCTTATACTTCTGTTTTTAGAGTGAGAGAATTGCTGGAATTTATCAGGCGGGCTATTCCCTTAAGAACCTGTACACTCAATCTTACAAAAAATAATATAGCAAAAGGGAAATTTAAAGTATGCCTGGAGTATCACCTGGGTAACTGTAAGGGACCTTGCGAAGCTTATCAGACCAAAGAAGATTATGACGAAAATATACGGCAGGTTCGGGATTTGCTAAAAGGAAACCTGTCGCCGGTAATCAGGCATTTTAAAGAGGAGATGAAAGCGCTGGCCGCAGATCTTCAATTTGAAAAAGCAGAGTATACCCGTAAGAAGATTGCCTACTTGGAAGACTATTACCAGTCGCGTTCTGTAGTAACCGGTATGAAGGGTGGTGATAAGGATGTTTTTAGTATTTTGAAGGAAAAGGATATTGCCTATGTGAACTACCTGATGGTAAGAGGCGGCACGATTGTGCAAACGCAAACCAATAAACTGGAAACACACCTGGATGAGCCTGTTGAAGAAATACTGGTGTATGCCATTCAACATTTACGTTCTACTTTTCATAGCGATACGAGGGAAATTGTGGTTCCGTTTGAGATCGAATATCCTGAGGCAAATACAGAAGTTATAGTACCTAAAGGGGGTGACCGGAAAAAACTGATAGAACTCTCAGAGAAAAATGCCGGGTATTTTATTGAAGAGCTGAAGAATAAGGAGCGGTTGAAGATTAGCCGTAATGTAGACCAGATCAAGGTGCTGGAGGAGTTGCAAACGGATCTTCAGTTACAGGACCTGCCTGTTCATATTGAATGCTTTGATAACTCTAACTTCCAGGGCAGTTACCCGGTAAGTGCGATGGTGTGTTTTAAAAATGGAGTGCCCAGTAAAAAAGATTATCGTCATTTTAATGTGAAGACCGTTCAGGGTATCAATGATTTTGCCTCAATGAAGGAAGCCGTGTATCGCCGTTATAAACGCCTGAAGGAGGAACAGCAGGACTTTCCGCAGCTGGTGATCATCGACGGCGGTAAAGGACAGTTAGGGGCGGCAATGGAAGCCATAGAGGAATTAGAATTACATGGGATGATCACCCTGGTAGGCCTTGCCAAAAACGAGGAAGAATTGTTTTTTGCAGGCGACAAAGAATCATTAAAGCTGCCTTATAATGGTAGCAGCCTGAAGTTTATCCGTTTTATCCGCGACCAGGTGCACCGCTTTGGCGTAACCTTTCACCGGCAAAAGAGGAGCAAAGGTACTTTTAAGAATGAGCTGGAAGACATCAAAGGCATCGGCAAGGCTACAGCCGATCAATTGTTGAAAGAGTTTCGCTCAGTAAAAAATATCCGCGAAAAAACGTTGGATGAATTAGCAGCAATAGTTGGAGCCGCTAAAGCTAAAGTGGTATGGGATTATTTCCGATCTATTGACAAACCTAAAGCTGAACATTGATCCATAGGCCTGTTTATTTTAACCGCCTGGACACGAAGGCAGGATGGGGCACCGAAAGCATTAGCACGGTTTTCTTTGCGTCATAGCGCCATTGCGGTTAAATCTCTGTATTCATAATCCGTTAAATTCCTTCAATTGTTTCAATAAGTCGTTAACCGAGAATACGGGACGTTGACAGGCATAGTTCTCGCATAAAAACAGCGCGAGTTCCTGGTCTGTCGTTTTATCTTTTAAAAGCGGGAAGCTTTCGTCAGGTTGATGTGCAGCCATCATAACGCTGTGAAATAAAGGTTGTGTCAGCAGCTCACGTAATGAGTTTTCAAAGTTACCCATCAGTACTACTTCTTTGGTGCCTGTTATTTGTTGGTAAACACCCGCGAGCCAGACGCCAAATGAGGTGGGGTATTTAACCGCAACGGTGCTTAACCCTTTGGTCATTTGATAAGAACGCTCCAGCCATTCTCTTTGGTCTAAAAGAAGTCCGAGTTCTAACAGGTTTTGAGCCATAACTGAGTTGCCACTTGGGGTAGCGCCATCATATACTTCTTTTTTGCGTACAATAACATCGGTTTGTTGTTCGGGCGTATAATAAAAATAGCCGTCAGGTTCTGAAAAATCAGTGATCACTTTTTCGCAAAGCTCTTTCGCGCGAACCAGGTAATCCCTGTTGGCAGTAATCTTGTCTAATTGTAGCAGCGCCTGGATAAGGTAGGCGTAGTCGTCGAGAAAAGCAGGGTACTTTGCTGCTCCGTTCTTCCATACATGTTGCCAACCGCCTTCTGTAGTATGAAAGGCAGATAGCAGGAACTCCATATTGTCGATGGCTTTTTGTCTGTATTCTTTGTTGCCTGTTGCTGCGTAAGCCTTGCTGTAAGCTGTGTTCATTAACGCATTCCATCCTAAAATAATCTTGTCATCCAAAGCGGGTTTGATGCGCTGTTCTCTTGTCTTAAGCAGTTTGGCATTGCATCGATCCAGCAGTAGCTGTAAGTCTTCAATTTTATATTGACGATTAGCAGCAAATACAGGTAAGGGCTCCAGCACGCGAAGGATATTTTTCCCGTCCTCCGAGGAAGTCCCTTCGGACCAATTACCGTTAGCTGATATGTTGTAATAATCGCAGTACACAGCTGTATCAGGTCCCAGTAACTCCTGAACCTCTTCCAGCTGCCATACATAGTATTTGCCTTCTTCGCCCTCGCTGTCTGCATCAAGCGCTGCATAAAACCCATTGGATGGATCTGTTAACTCTCGCTCGATAAAGGTTAGCGTGTGCTCAATAGTTCTTTTATAATATTCGTTTTGAGTGAGGGCATATGCCTCGCTCAAAGTAGTTACGAGCAGCGCGTTATCATAAAGCATTTTTTCAAAATGAGGCGCCAGCCATTCAGGGTCGGTTGAGTAGCGGGCAAATCCTCCGCCGATCTGGTCATAAATACCCCCTTCGATCATTTTATCCAGGCTGAGTAAAGCCTGCTTTAATGCGTCTTCTGCCAGTTGGGGATTTCTTTCTTTTTCGAATGCGTAATAACGTAATAGGAATTGAATGGAGAATGTTTGTGGAAATTTAGGTGCTGCTCCAAATCCGCCCCATTGCTTATCTGCCTGCTTTAAAAGGTGGTCGCAGGCAATGTCTATTTGTTCAATGGAGAAAGGCTGCTCAGTGGTATTAATGCCAAAGCTATTGGCCTGGTAAAGGTGCTGGGTAAGTCCGTTTGCCTGTTCTTCAATATCAGCTCTCTGCTTTTTAAATGCATCTGCTACTGCTGTTAATACATCTTTCCAGGAAGGCCGGTTCATTACGGCTTTTGGCGGAAAATAAGTACCTCCATAAAATGGCTTTTTATCCGGGGTAAGAAATGCGTTTAAGGGCCAGCCTCCGCTACCCGCCATAGCCTGTACAGCATCCATATAAATATGATCCAGGTCTGGCCGCTCTTCCCTGTCAATTTTGATATTGATGAAGTGTTCGTTCATCAACGCTGCTGTTGCTTCGTCTTCAAAGCTTTCCCTCTCCATTACATGACACCAGTGGCAGGCTGCATAACCAATGCTAACCAGGATGGGTTTGTCTTCAGCAATTGCCTTCTGCAGTGCTTCGTCTCCCCAGGGATACCAGTTTACAGGATTATGCGCATGTTGCAGAAGATAAGGGCTGGTTTCATTGATAAGTGCGTTGGGCATGTTTGAAGTTTAAGATTCAATGTTTGGAAGTTCAAAGTTCTATAAACAACATTAATCCTCAAACTTTAAACCATAAACCTTAAATATTGAACTTTAAATCTTAAACTTTGAATTTATTTACCCCATCCCCATTTTAAAAAGGCAGGCATCGCCAGTCCCCAGGTAGCTACATCGTGCTTACCTTCATCCAGTTCCAGGTAGGCAATATCTTCAGGGCCATAACCTTTGGCAAATAACTCTTTAATATGGTCCAGTGTATCATCAATTGAATCAATGATGCCATTGTTATTGCGGTCCCCGCTTTCATCCAGCTTGCCGCATTCGAAGAAAAATTTCAGGCCAGGCGCATAGCTGCCCTTGCGTATTTGCTGCTGCATAATGCGATGCTTGTCATCATCGTATTTTTTATCATGCTGGTCTACACTTCGCCACCAGAGGGATCCGGAAAAAATTCCCGCTTTGGAGAAAATATAAGGATGGTTCCAAACCATATCAAAAGCGCTCAGCCCTCCTAAGGAAAAACCGGCAAAAGCAATTTCTTTGAATTCAGGAACCTGGTAGGTTTGCTTAATAAAAGGGAGTAATTCTTTTAGGATAAACCTGCTGTAGGCGCCGGCTTTTGCACCACGTCCCAGGTAATCTTTCTTTTTAGCCACACCATATTCCTGCGTCCGTTCGTTGCCGGCAGCAATTGCTACAGACAGTACCGGGTGAATGGCATTTTGCTGGTATAGATCGTGAAGGATTTTGTCGTATCCCATAACAGGCATATCCTGTCCGTCATTGATCAGCAATAAACTGATTGTTTCCGGGTTGACAACATTTTTGGGAAGAAATAAACTAAGTGTAACTTCTCGTTTTAAATGCGTTGATGGTATGGTTAAGGTATCGGTAACCAATTCTAATTCGGCTGCAATTTCCATTCAATCAAAAATAGGAAAATGTATTTTTAATATTATTTAATTATTAATTTCTGTTTTGATTAATGTTTAATATTTGATCAGAAACAATTTTTGTTTATATCATTTAAAAAAATATATTTGATAGCGAAGTATTTTTAATCACCAACATTTTTGAAGACCATAAATAACCGCACCATAATTATTGTACCAACAAACTAATTTAAACATGAAAAAAATCGGTATTCTGCACGGAAAGGAACGGTCGTTTCCTGAAGCTTTTGTGAGCAGGGTGAATAGTAAGAACGTTGAAGGCATTATTGCCGAACCCGTAAAAATTGACAAGGCCTTGCAGGGCGTGGGTAGTGGTTACTCGGTAATCATCGACCGTATATCACAAGACGTACCATTTTATCGCACCTGGTTGAAAAATGCAGCGCTTACGGGAACGGCTGTTATCAATAATCCTTTCTGGTGGAGCGCCGATGATAAATATTTCAATAACTGCCTGATGACCCAGATCGGTGTACCGGTTCCTAAAACAGCCATCCTGCCTTCCAACGAAATGCCGGATGATACCAGCGCCGACTCTTTCAGCAACCTGTCTTATCCGTTAGATTGGCAGGGTATTTTTGAAGAAGTGGGGTTCCCGGCTTATATGAAACCTTTTGCCGGTGGTGGTTGGAAAAACGTGTATAAGCTGAATACTATGGAAGAGTTTTTTGAAAAGCACAACGAAACCGGGCAGCTGGTAATGCTTTTACAGGAGGAGATTATTTTTGAAGAATACTATCGTTGTTATTGTATCGGAGGCAAATATGTACGTATTATGCCTTACGAGCCACGCAACCCGCATCATTTGCGTTATAAGGCAGATTTTGCACCAACCGAAGAGAAGCTGAAGGAAATGACGGATATTGTTTTAAAGATTAATAAATACCTGGGCTACGATTTCAATACAGTTGAGCTGGCTTTGCGCGATGGGGTTCCTTATGCCATAGATTTCTGCAATCCTGCACCTGATGCGGATATAGCCAGCGTTGGTGCCGAAAACTTTGAATGGGTAGTAGAAACGGCTGCCAATTTTGCTATAGAAAAAGCACTGGCCAACAACGGAGGTGATCAGCTTACCTGGGGTGAATACGTCAAACAAAGCGCGGGAAAATAAATGCCAGTGTGCTAATGCGATGATGTGCTCATGCACACTTTGCACAAAATGTCTTCAATAGTGATCAATCCGGTATCAGTTCATCAATATTTTACATTAGCATATTAGCTAATTATCACATTAGCAAATTTTTCAAATGGTCTTAAATTATAAAACATTTACACTGGGTGTAGAGGAAGAATACATGGTGCTTGACCCTGAAGCCGTTGAGCTGAAAAGCCATGAGCAACGTATTGTTCAGGAGGGGCAGAAAACCATTAAGGATAAAGTAAAAGCAGAAATGCACCAGGCCGTAGTGGAAGTGGGTACGGATATATGCCAGGATATTGATGAGGCGCATAAAGATGTTTCCTTGCTGCGTAAAACCATATATGATATTGCAGGTGACCTTGGCCTGACTTTAGGAGCTTCAGGAACGCATCCGTTTAGTCATTGGGAAAAGCAGCTGATTACAGATCATCAGCGCTACAACGAAATTATAGCCGAATTGCAGGAAGCGGCGCGTAGCAATCTTATTTTTGGTTTACATGTGCATGTGGGTATGGAAAGCCGCGAGCTGGCCAATCATATAGCCAATTCTACCCGCTACTTCCTGCCCCATATTTTTGCGTTGAGCACCAACTCTCCCTTTTGGGAAGGGCGTACCACGGGTTATAAGTCGTACCGCACCAAGGTTTTTGACAAGTTTCCGCGTACGGGTATCCCGGATGCCTTCGAAAGTATTGAAGCATATGATAATTATGTGAAAATGCTTATCAAAACCAACTGTATTGATAATGCCAAAAAGATCTGGTGGGATCTGCGGGTACATCCTTTTTTCAATACGGTAGAGTTCAGGATATGCGATATTCCCATGACGGTAGATGAAACGATTGCTATTGCAGCATTATTCCAGGCTATATGTGCACGCATTTACATGCTGCGCAGCAAAAACCTGAACTATATACAATACTCACGTGCCTTGATCAATGAAAATAAATGGCGGGCCAGCCGGTATGGACTGGATGGCTATTTGATCGATTTTGGTAAAGAAGAAGAGGTAAATACCCGTGCGCTTATTTATGAACTGCTTGATTTTGTAGATCCTGTTATACCCCATTTGGGCAGCAAACACAGGATTGAATATGTCCATAAAATATTGGAGAATGGAACAGGGGCAGACCGGCAATTGGCTATTTTTGAAGAAACCAAAGATCTGGCCCAGGTAGCAAAGTATATCAGCAGCAGCTTTTTACAGGGAATATAGTTATGGCGACATCCGTACATGCTGCACTTCATAAACCGGGCTGAACAGGTAGGTTTTATGGGTAGCTATTTCTACACAACTATATCTTTTGGTTCGCTTCCTGCCTTTTTGAAATATGCGGCCGTCTTTAAGCCGGAAGAATTCACCTTCCGGAATAGCCTCTACAAGAGCGTAACCTTCCTTTCTTGCATCATAGCGGTAAAGGATACGTTGAAGGCTTTCTTCCGAGCAGGTAGATGCCCCGGGGTTGTGCAGGGTAGCGAGGAGCTCTTTTTCAATATCTGCGGGGAATATTTTTTTCTCAATAAACTGGGCCAGTATCTGGCCATACATCGTTTTCCATTCCCTGCCGTGGGCCTGCACCCGGTTGCCGTATTTTTCAAAGGTAACCAGGTGAGCCAGCTCGTGCAATAGCGTGATCAGGAAGGCATACTTATTCAGGTTGCCGTTTACACTGATCCGGTGATGCCTGGTATCAATGCTATGGCGGTAGTCGCCCAAAACAGATTTCCTGCTTTTGGCGATGGTTAAATGTACTTTATAAAAATTCAGATAAGCAACAACCGGTTCAAATGTGTGATCAGGCAGGTACTCAGCCAGTTGCTGTAAAGGAACTTCCTTTTTAGCCATTCTTATTATTCCTTAAAGCTTTTTGTAAAGAAGACACTTCTATTACATTGTATAATATGTAGATGCCGAGGCTGGCAAAGAGTGAGACCTTGTTTACTTTACCGTCAGTCCAGTAAATATAAACAAATGCTGCAATGGCACAGGCGAAAAGCCGAATGATGAAACCCGTATAAAAAACCCTTACAAATACGTGTGGATTAGGGTTGCTGACCGCTTTTAATCCGTTTCGTACGGTAAAAACTCCTATCAAAAACAAAATGATATTAGCTACGATTAATACATTGGCGTCGGCACCTGCCTTGGTCAGCGTTTCTTTGAAAATAAGAAAGAAAGCACTTAAAAGCACGAAAACCAGTATCATCAATTTAAGTGGATTAAAACCTTTTTTACTTGCGTCCATTATTGTTTTCCTTTTTCCCTGTTTCTTTAATTAGTTTGTAGAATGTAACAGCCAATACCAGCAAAGGTAAGGCTACTGTAAATAAAGGCGCTATATCAAATCGTTCGTCGAGTTTTATTCCCCCATAAACAGCAAGGCCAATCAATACCAGTAATTGAGCCGTGATGCCTAAATAACGAAACCAGGGACTATACTTTTTTTGTTGCAAGGAATGATATTTGCTGATAAACGTACATTAAATTTTTTAACCGCCAATTTAGCACGGCTGGATGAAAAATTTAATGGCGGTTTTTCCTGATAAAAAGCAATAACGAATTTTCAGGAAAAAGCTACCTGAATAAGCGCAAATAGAGTAAATTAGGATACCTGAAACAGGGTGTTTTTAACTTTAGGAAATAAATAATTAATTTAAAATGTAGATTTACTGCAATTTTGCTTCACTATAGCGAAGAATTTTAAACAGCATATTGAATGAAGAAATCGGTACGGATATTTTGGCGGTTATTTTTTATTGGGTTTGTATTATTTATCGCAGTTATTGTAATGGCCAACTATGGGGTGTTCGGTAAAATGCCTTCCATTGAAGAGTTAGAAAATCCCACCATCGCTCAGGCCTCAGAGGTATATGCCAGTGATGGCACGCTGATGGGAAGATATTACCTGCCCTCGGGTAACAGGAGTATTGTAAAGTACAAAGAGATCTCACCGAATGTCATTAATGCATTGGTAGCCACAGAGGATAAAAGATTTTATGAGCACTCGGGTATTGATATAAAAGGCACTTTACGGGCTATATTTTCCGGTGGCTCGCAGGGTGGGGGCAGTACCATTACCCAGCAGCTGGCTTTGGCATTATTTAATAAGCGTGCCACCAACCCGGTGAAAAGGGTTATTCAAAAGCTTAAAGAGTGGATCATCGCAGTTAAGCTGGAGCGAAATTTTACAAAAGAAGAGATCCTTGCTTTGTATTTGAATGCAGTGCCTTATCCGGATAATGTTTTCGGTATCAGGAATGCCTCAAAAAGGTTTTTCCAGAAGGAACCAGGTCAATTAAATGTAGATGAAGCTGCATTGCTGGTAGGTAGTATTAATGGTCCGGGCATTTATAATCCGCGTCGTAACCCCAAAGCATCAATGGACAGACGCAACCTGGTACTGGGAAGAATGGCAGACAATGGTAATATATCTGCTGCTGAAGCCGCAAATCTTCAGGCCAAACCTATTGATCTGAACTATAAAAAGCCCAATGAAGATTTAGGCTATGCGCCGTATTTCAGGGAAGTGTTGCGTGATGAGGTAAAAAAAATATTAAAAGATATTTCCAAACCCGATGGGTCTTCCTATAATATTTATAACGACGGATTAAAAATTTATACAACCATTAACCCGGTAATGCAGATGTATGCGGAAGAGGCGGTTGCTGCCCAGGCTCCCCAGTTGTACCGGAATGTGATCCGGCAGGGATTTGTAAAAAATGGTAGTGTCTGGAATAAACGGGATAATATACTGGAAGCTGCAATGAAAGCGAGTGACCGTTGGAAAAACGCGGCAGAAGATGGCTTAAGCGACAAAGAGATAAGAGCTACTTTCTTTGAGAAAACACCCATGAAAGTTTTTGCATGGAATGCAGAACGTTCCAAGGATACGGTAATGACCCCCTATGATTCCATTAAATACCACAGGCTGTTTACGCAGGCGGGTTTTATGGCAATGGATCCTTCAACCGGGGAAGTGAGAGCATGGGTAGGAGGTATTGATTTTAAAACATTTAAGTATGACCACGTTAACCTTAATACAAAAAGACAGGTAGGTTCTACCATTAAGCCCTTACTATATGGTGAGGCTGTAGATGAATTGAATTTTACACCCGAAACTCCTGTACAGGATGTACAACAAAGCTTTGGTGCAGGACAGTTAGTTCCAGCCACAGGTGCTACCTGTACCGGCAGAACGATGACTATGGCCTCTGCGCTGGCCTGGTCCAGGAACTGCGCAACTGCCTATATTATGAAGCAGGTAGGTCCCCGGCATTTTACTGATTTTCTGGAAAAAATAGGTGTGCCAACAAAAGTACAGGCATTCCCCTCTATTGCATTGGGATCCTGCGAACTCTCTTTGTTTGAGATGATGTGGGCTTACTCTATGTTTGGAGGCCGTGGTTTTTCCACCAAACCTTATTTTATCAGCCGTATAGAAGACAGGAACGGGAATGTGATCAAAAGATTTGACTATAGCGCTAACAGGAGAGAAGCGATTAGTGAGGCTACGGCTTACACTATGTCGAGAATGATGCAGGGCGCTGTGGATATTGGAACCGCTAAGGGATTGCGGGCACGACTTGGCGCTGCAGAAATGGCGGGTAAAACCGGTACTACCAATGATAACAGCGATGCCTGGTATATGGGTTTTGTGCCTCAGTTGCTGGCCGGCGTTTGGGTAGGTAGCGATGACCGTTTCATCAGGAACGAAGGTGCCGGCGGTTTTGGTGGTACAGCCGCCCGTCCTATCTGGGAACATTTCTTTAAAAAGGTATATGCTAATAAAGATCTGGGAATTTTGAAGGATGAGAAATTTGCCGAACCTCCAACTATGAGTAATGAAGCGGTAAGTGCCGATCCATCTGTGTTTTATTCGGATGATGCTAACGGGGGACCCGCTGCGGCAGGTGAGGACATGGGAGTAGGTACCGAGGAAGACTATATGCAGAACAACAATGAGTATATCGGTCCTGAATCTGCGCCGCTACCAGATGATCCTAATAAAAAGAAACAACCTGTAAAGGATACAAGTGCCAAAAAGGAAAAACCAATTGGCACACCGGAAGAGCCTAAAAAGAAGAAGGGGCTTTTCAAAAAAATATTCGGGAGAAAAGAAGATAAGAATTAATAAAACAGAATTTTTCCGATATTTAACTGAGCGTATTATCAGGCCAGGCAACTCAACCACCGCGTAACCGGCCATTCCCGCTACTGGCGACATCTGGAGCTGTCCGTGACCTTCGTGGCCCGGATTGTTCAAATCAGATGAATAGTCTTTGCAACTTGCATGTTATATTTGCACGAATTTCTTATTCATATTAAATTAGTTTATTGTATATGGCAGATATTTTCGAAAGATTACTGAAGAATTACGGGCCTATTGGCCAGCACCGCGAGAGAGCGCATGGGTACTTTGCATTTCCTAAGCTGGAGGGAGAAATAGGTAGCAGGATGAAATTTCGTGGCCAGGAAATGATCGTATGGAGTTTGAATAATTACCTTGGCCTGGCCAATCACCCGGAAGTGAGACAGGCAGATGCGGATGGCGCAAAGGATTTTGGTCTGGCATTGCCCATGGGAGCCCGTATGATGAGCGGAAACAGTAATCATCATGAGCAATTAGAAGCAGAGCTGGCTGAGTTTGTACAAAAAGAAGATTCTATCCTCGTGAATTTCGGCTACCAGGGAATGGCAAGCTTGATCGATGTGTTATGCAGCCGCCATGATATTATTGTGTATGATGCCGAAAGCCATGCCTGCATTATAGACGGATTGCGCATGCATGCGGGCCATCGTTATGTTTTTAAACATAATGATCTGGAAGACTTGGAAAAGCAATTGAATAGGGCGAGCTCATTAATTGAAAAGCAGAAAGCAGGAGGCATCCTGGTGATTACTGAAGGCGTGTTTGGAATGGCCGGTGACCAGGGAAAGCTGAAAGAAATAGTAGCGCTGAAAGGTAAATATGAATTCAGGCTGCTGGTTGATGATGCGCACGGCTTTGGTACCTTGGGTAAAACAGGCGCCGGAGCCGGCGAAGAGCAGGGTGTTCAGGACCAGATAGATCTTTACTTTTCCACTTTTGCAAAATCAATGGCTTCAATAGGAGCGTTTATAGCCGGCGAAAGAAAAATTATTGACTATATCCGCTATAATATCCGCAGCCAGATCTTTGCGAAAAGTTTACCTATGCCTTTGGTAATCGGTAATCTGAAACGCCTGGAGCTTTTAAGAAGCCAGCCGGCATTGAAAGAAAAGCTTTGGGAAAATGCATTAAAGCTACAAAAGGGATTAAAAGAAAGAGGCTTTGATATCGGTAAAACCGATTCGGTGGTTACACCTATTTATATGAAGGGTGGTGTAGAAGAAGCTACCGCAATGGTAATGGACCTGCGTGAAAATTATAAAATTTTCTGCTCCATTGTAGTGTATCCTGTAATTCCCCGTGGACATATTATTTACAGGTTGATACCTACAGCTGCGCATACCGATGAAGATATACAATTAACGTTGGAGGCATTTACCGCAGTAAAAGAAAAATTAGACGCAGGTAACTATAAAACAAATGCGATTCCTGATATGGCTGACGAAAGAAAATAAATGAGCCATTTAATTATAAAAAAATACCCCGCGAAAATCGCGGGGTATTTTTTGTGTTTCCGTTTAGGCATGTATAATTACTTAGTGTTAGTTGAGTCAACAGGATAAGCCGTTTTCTGAGCTCTGTTTACCTCGTAAACACTAATTGTTTTACCCTTTATATCAGATACCGTAAAAGTGAGATTATCGGTAGTGCTATAAATTTTATTGTCGAATTGGTAATTGCGCACAATTGCTGCTCCATTTACTTCATCGCAAAAAATAACATCACCTGCTACATTACTGATAGAAACAAAATAGGTTTCGTTGGTTTTGTTGTTCAGCGCTAATCTGTACACTGACAAATTATCCTGAACACCCAGGTAGCTGATACCTGTCTTGCCTGTATTGTCGTTAAACTTCGCGGTAAGTGCAGAGGCAGCGAGCGTAGTGCCTACAATAGCTAATAAGGCCAGGATAACAACTTTGCTTTTCGATAAATACGATTTCATTTTTAATGAGTTTTATTGTTAATAATGTATACTGCGGAAGATGCCTGTTTCACCTGTAATGGTCCGGATCATTTAAGTGATTCAGCTTTATCAGCCGGGGTATATATGATTCAACTGAGGCTGGTAAACACCTAGCTTTATAGTTGAAATAATTTCTGAAAAACCTTCGCTTTTATGAGTTTTATCATTGTAGCGTGAACGCCTGGGATAAAAGCATCAAAGGTTTAATTGAAATAGTGTTTGCCCAATTAACAGGATTTGGTGTATGGATTTGTAATTGGGAGTGCAAAGGTAGCAGGTTTATGCGTAGTGCT
>JBCNOR010000150.1:0-9995 GCA_039593785.1 Niabella sp.
TGATGTTAACCCTACTGCGGCCGAGCTGGAACAACAGGTAAATGCTTATCTCACTGCGCACCCGTCTGAAGGCTACGTAAAAGGCGTGCACGATAAAGATGCCCTGTTATTGGCAACGCATTGGCTGCAGTTAAGAACGGACCTGGGTATATTGAGCTACCTGCCTGAAGAGCGGGCGCTCGCGCATATCTTCTGGCATTACCTGCCGGCAATAGAAAAAGAAGATCTTACCCGTAAGATTACGGCAGTAAAATTTTTGAAGAGCCATTATAGTCAGCAAAAAGAGATCGAGCTTTTCATAAAGGAAGCAGCGCAAAGAATAGCTGCTTTTATCCAAAAAGAATTTTCTTATATCGATTTGGATGCGAAGGCCGCCGCAGCTTATTTATACGGAAGTCCTGCGGGTGTTACGATGGTTTCACATGCCGATAATGAAATATTTATTGCGTTTAAAAAACACCTGAAAGCTGATTTTATAGATAAGAAATACCAGGAGTATATGCAGGAACTCAAAGATAAGCCTGCCATGCTTTGGGCCCTGGTGGAGAGCTGGCTGTACCGCTTCTCCGTAAAAGAGCAGATCGAAATTCCTGCTGACCTGATGATGGAGCTGATAGCGATGTTGATTACCGAGGGTAGCACGCGGATCGAAGCAGATGATGATCATCATGTGATCGAAATTACAGGTCTTCAATCGGTGCAACAGGATGGTAATGCATTTGTATTGGATCATTATCACTGGGTGCGATTATTGAAAGATCATGATGCGCATATTGCTCCACAGTTTTTGCGTTTGCAGCAATTAAAGAAGGAGCTTTTGTTGCAGAAGAGTAAGCAGCTAAACCTGGAGAATTTCAAAACCGAAGTACTGACTTCTTTTGTAAGGAATCAATTGATTAATCAAGTATATTTTCCGTTGATCGGCGCCAATTTCGCTAAGCAAATCGGCGAGGCTGGTGATGCCAAGCGAAGTGATAGAAGTGGCTTGTTGTTGTTGGTGTCTCCACCGGGTTATGGAAAAACAACGTTAATGGAGTATGTAGCCGACCGGCTGGGACTGGTGTTCATTAAGATCAATGGTCCTTCTTTGGGGCATACTATTACTTCAGTAGATCCTGGTGAGGCAAAGGATGCGGCTGCTAAAAGTGAGTTGCGCAAACTCAACCTGGCTTTGGAAATGGGCGATAATGTTATGTTGTACATCGATGATATCCAGCATTGCAATACAGAGCTCCTGCAGAAATTTATTTCATTGGCAGACGGCCAGCGCCGCATGGATGGCGTGTTTAATAATGAGCCTAAAACCTATGACCTGCGAGGCAAGCGATTTGCTTTAGTAATGGCCGGTAACCCTTATACAGAGTCAGGTGAGATATTTAAGATCCCGGATATGCTATCCAACCGTGCCGATATTTATAACCTGGGTGATATGACTTCGGTAAACAAGGCCCAGTTTGAAATGAGTATGCTGGAGAATGCTTTGATGGCGAATACGCATTTGCGAAAATTGTCTCAAAGTGGCATGGAAAACCTGTATAAATTAGTAACTTATGTGCAGGATCCTGAACGGAACCTGCCCAATTTGGATGGTAATTTTACAGCCTCTGAAATACAGGATTTTATACAGGTGGTAAAACATGCATTGCAGGTAAGAGCAACGGTATTAAAAGTGAATGAAACCTATATACAATCCGCCGGGATAATGGATACGTTCAGAGAAGAGCCGCCGTTTAAATTACAAGGCTCTTATCGTAATATGAATAAGATATTGTCTTCTATCATTCCTATTATGACCGAAGGTGAGGTGACCGAACTGGTGTCAACCCATTATAAGAATGAATCGCAAACGCTTACTAAAGATGCGGAAGCGAATCTATTAAAACTGAAAGAAATTATGGGGCTACTTACTGAAGAGGAGCGCAGTCGCTGGGAAGATATTAAGAAAGAGTTTAAAAAGTATCGCATGCTGAAGGGCCTGGGCGACCAGGATAAGTTCTCGCAGATCATTGCACAAATGAACCAGTTTGTGGATGGGCTGGAGGGGATTAAAGAAGTACTGCGGGGGAAGTAGTAAGAACTGAATTAGATTTCCCGGCGTTACATTGTAGGCATAGTATGTATTTCGCATATTGATTAAATAGTTACGCTCGCGTACTGAAAATATGTGGAAGACGCTAAAATTTCAATCTGATTCGTTTCCCTATTGGGAAACATGTGTCTTTGTTGTAAATTGTGATGAAGCCAACCTTTAATATTGAGTTATTGCCCGATGCGGTAGAATTCCTGGAAAACATTGATGACAAAACCAGGGAAAAAGTTTACTACAATATCAGGAAGGCGTAATTTGTAAATGATAATGAACTCTTTAAAAAGCTTAATGATTCCATCTGGGAGTTTCGAACGCTATACAGTGGTAAAGCCTATCGTCTTTTTGCATTTTGGGATAAAATTGAGAATAAGCAAACTTTAGTGATCGCTACACATGGAATTTTGAAAAAGACACAAAAAAACTCCAACGAAGGAAATAAAAAAAGCTGAAGAAATAAGGAAACAATATTTTCACAACAAAGCCAATAGGAGATAATTATGACTACAAATAAATTGAAAACTGTTTCGCTTGACACTATGATAGACAAGCATATTGGCAAGCGAGGTACTGACAAGAGAGAGGCATTTGAAAATGAGTTGAGAATAGACTTGTTAGGGCAGGCCATTAAACAGGCGAGGCAGGAGCGCAACTTAACACAGGAGCAACTAGGTGATCTTGTTGGAGTAAATGATTTACAGGCAATTCCGGTTATAAGAATTTTAAAAATAACGCGATACAAAACTGATCATCAACAAATATCACGCAAATGGAGCAACGGAAATTAACCGAACTAACAGATGAGGAATTATTACAGGTAGCTAAAAAAATGAAATCAGAGGCTATGATCAATGCAGGGTTTATTGGTTTCTTAATAGGCATTGTATTTTACAGCGTTGTGAAAAATGGCTTTGGCTTTTTCTTACTGATACCGTTGTTTCTCATATACAAATTGATCAATAATAAACCAAAGTATAATAAACAAGAGGTGGAGCAGCTTTTAAAAGAGCGGAATTTGAAATAGAACAAGTCCATATAAACATGACCATGATGAAAGGGTATTTAATATTATTGCTTTTGGTTTCACTCCACGCATCAGCACAAACGAGCTATTCAGGATGTATTGATAAATATCCTATTGAGTTAGTAACTTATATTTTCTCTGATGGTGATGCAAGAGCCATTTATGCCTATACTAATTATGATGAACCTATCGTAATTAATGGCACACTTAAACAAAAGCAGTTGGTGTTGTATGAGAAAGATAGCGCCGGTAAAAACAAAGCAAGCCTTACTTTCATAAATTTTGATTCAAAAAGCGTGCTGTTAGAAGGCGTATGGAAAGATCTAAGATCTGATAAACAGTTTAAAATTACCCTTACAAAAACTTTTGACATAGACTACGGGGAGAATATCGAATGGGCAAACCGGGAAATTATTCAATCCGAATCTTTAAAGGACCAGTATTTCAAATTGATTATTTCTAAGGAAAAGGATGATTTTTATGCAAAAGTGACCGGGGTGAAGATCATGGAAAAGAAAACGGATAAGTTAATTCAGCGAATAAACTTTGAGTGCCAGCTTTGGGGATTGGACAACATCAGTGTTGGAGATTATAACTTCGACGGTATCGGAGACTTTTCAGTTTTTGAGCAGAGTTATGCAGGGCCTAATACATCAAGCTTATATTTCCTTTATAATCCTAAAACACGCAAATATTTTAATAGTGGTTTCAGTGGGACTTCGTTATCTTTTGATAAAGATAAAAAAAGGATTTACGAACATAACCAATGTTGCGCGGGTAATAGCCATATGAATGCCGAATATAAAGTTGTGAAAAACAAGATGGTTTTAGTTAAAAAGGTATGCCTGGAGTACGATGAAAAGCTTGAAGACTTTAAGCGGGTAAAATGCAACTAACAAAAACGATCGGGTTCACGGCCCCGTAATTCGGGCATTTCTTTTTTGCCTACAATATTCTGAACTTCGGCTACAACTGTTTTTTGAAAGCTGCGCAATTTTGCTTCAATAAAAACAGTTAAAAATGAAAGTATTTGTAACAGGAGCTTCAGGCTTCGTTGGTTCTGCCGTAACCAGGGAATTGATAAGTGCAGGACACCAGGTAGTAGGCTTAGCACGCTCAGGTGAATCAGCAAAAAAAATACAGGATACAGGAGCAGAAATTTTGATGGGCGACCTCACTGATCTGGAAGTTTTGAAACAAGGCGCATTAAACACCGATGGTGTTATACACACAGGTTTTTTTCATGACTTTGCCCAGTATGAAAAAGCGGCGGCAATAGATCAAAATGCTATTAATACGATGGGCGAAGTTTTAATAGGTACAGATAAACCCATAGTAGTATCGGCCGGTATTTTAGGTTTACCCCTTCACGATGGATTTGTAACTGAAGAAAGTGTGGCAAAGTATTCCATTCGTTTTTCGGAGGCGGCGGCCTTAGCCCTGGCTGAAAAAGGCGTCAATGCTTCAGTTGTTCGTTTGTCCCCATCTGTACATGATAAAGGTGATCATGGATTTATCCCGTTCATTATTGCACAGGCCCGTAAACACGGTGCTTCTGCCTATCCCGGAAATGGTGCCAATAGCTGGTCTGCCGTACACCGCTTAGACGCTGCAAAATTATTTCGCTTAGCGGCTGAAAAAGCGGCAAAAGGTGGTTTATATAATGCCGTAGGAGATACCGGCATTGAAACAAAAAAAATAGCTGAGTTGATTGGCGAAAGGCTGAACCTGCCCGTAGTATCTTTATCAGAAGAGGAAACCGCAATACATTTTGAATGGATGAGTCGCTTCATAATGTTTGACAATCCTGCTACCAGTATCAAAACGCAGGAGCAGCTGGGCTGGCAGCCCCAACACGTAGGATTGTTGGAGGATATGGAACAAAATTATTTTTAGTGTGAAAGCGTTGCATACATTTACGCAACAGCAATTGTCAGTGGATGGCTTAATAGCTAAACATGAGATGGTAACACTTAGAGCCTGGATAGGTGTTTGAATCAATTCAATTATTCTAAAACGGTATTATGGAGCAAAGTCAGACAATACGCATAAAAACCATCAGCGAATTTCATCAATTAAGAGGATTATCCAAGCCTGATCATCCGCTGATCAGTATTGTTGATTATGCTTCCATAAAGCGCCCTGCAGATCTCGGCGAAGTAAACTGGATCTTTGATTTCTACCAGATCTCGGTTAAACGGGGCATTGATGGCACTATGAAGTATGGGCAGCAGGAGTATGCTTTTAATTTTAACGAGGGTGTTATGTTTTTTATTGCACCTAACCAGGTTTTTAAAATACAGGTAGGCAATCATGCCACAACAGAACGTTCCGGGTGGATGTTGCTTATTCACCCGGATTTCTTTTGGAATACCTCGTTAGCTAAAAACATCAAGCGATATGAATTTTTTGATTACTCGGTAAACGAAGCCTTGTTTCTTTCAAATAAGGAAGAAAAAACGTTGAATGGTATTATTGACAATATCCGGCAGGAGTATCATTCCAATATTGACCAATTTAGTAAGCAGATCATTGTTTCACATATTGAAGCCTTACTTAATTATTCTGAGAGGTTTTATCACCGGCAGTTTATTGTAAGAGAAAAAGCCAATCACCAGATTTTGGAAAGATTGGAGGATTTGCTTACCAGCTATTTTGATAACGAAGAGCTGCTATCAAAAGGCCTGCCGACAGTGCAGCATATTGCAGAAACCTTAAACGTATCGCCCAAGTATTTAAGCGGCTTGTTGAAAGTGCTTACGGGCCAAAGTACACAGCAGCATATACACGACAAGCTGATAGAAAAAGCCAAAGAGAAATTATCCACCACCCATTTATCGGTTAGCGAAATTGCTTACGAATTGGGCTTTGAGCATTCCCAATCATTTAGTAAACTATTCAAAACAAAAACAAAATTGTCACCATTGGAGTTCAGGCAATCGTTTAGCTGAACAAGGAAGTCTTTTAGTTGGAACTGCGGCTAGTTGGCTAAAGTAGTTGACTTATATATACTATTGAAGCGGCTGTAGCATTTTAAATTATTACATTCTAAATCTATGAATAGGCTATTCGTATTTTTCATTTTCCTTACAACAGCACAGCTTGCTGTTAGACAGCATAAATATTAGTTGTTCTTGCCGTGCCATGTCCTGTCCTGTAGGGACAGTATATTTATAGGCGAATAGAACCGGATGCTCCGCGTGCCGCATATTGGTAGACAATAATTCGATAAATATTCTGTATGTTATAGATACGCGCCTCATCTCTGTCAATATACAGATGTAACAAAAGTTAGCATGACTTCTATTCATGTACACGTCCCGTAGGGACGATATGTTGGTAGCCTATATATTCAGCGTGCCGTAGGTACGCAACTTTAAAATGCCCTGTTGTATTTTTGCACCATGCCTGCAAAAGATAACTTTTCATCCCAATCAGACCAATACGCGAAATATCGCCCCACTTATCCTAAAGAATTTTTTAATTACCTGAATTCTATTGTTCCCGGTAGGCAAAATGCCTGGGATTGCGGCACCGGCAACGGCCAGGTAGCGTATGAGCTGGCAAAGATTTTTGATGCTGTTTTTGCAACCGACATAAGCCAATCGCAAATCGACAATGCCTTGCAGGCGGACAATATTTCTTATTCGGTACAGCCGGCCGAAAGCACCCACTTCAACAATAATCTGTTTGACCTGGTAATTGTAGCCCAGGCCATCCATTGGTTCGACTTTGACAGGTTTTATGCCGAAGCGAGGCGTACAGCAAAAGAGCATGCTTTATTCTGTGTAATTGGCTATGGCCGGATTCAGGTATCAGAAACCCTAGATGCTATTATTACTAATTTCTATACCAATGTCATCGGTAAATATTGGGACAAGGAGCGGCGGTATGTAGACGAAGATTATAAGACCATCCCTTTCCCGTTTGATGAAATACAAACGCCCCAATTTGAAAACCGGCATCAATGGAGTTTGGAGCATTTGATCGGTTATTTAAATACCTGGAGTGCGGTAAAACATTTTATAAAGAAAAATGGCTATAACCCGGTTGAACCATTAAGACCTGAGATCGAATTATATTGGGGCAATGCAGCAGAAAGAGAAGTGGTGTTCCCATTATTGTTGAGAGTTGGAAAAGTCCATTGATTTGGATGGCGGCGTTTGCGGTTGTTCAACCTATCCGGCGGGGTTATCGATAGGTCTGTCGCGGTTGTAAAACCCTCGCGCGGGGTTCTGAACCCCTCCATTGGGGTTGGTGACTTGTAATTTGGAGTTGTATAACCCCAAATTCGGGGCCCGGGACCTCAAAATTGAGGTTGGGAACCGCAAAAATGAGGTGGTGCAACCCCAATGGACCAATAAAAGACCAGTCCGGACATATGTTTTATAAATCCGGAGGTGTAATAAGCCCCTTTGGATAAGTGTTGAACGCCACTGCCGGGGTTATTTACCTTGGTGGACAGGTTGTATAACCACAGCAGACAGGTGTTAAGCCCCGCGGGAACAGTTCTATATAGGGCCCGGATATATGTTTTATATGTAGGAAGATGTGATAAAACTCCTTAGGATAGATCTTGTAATTTGTTACCGGTGTTGTTTGCGCGGTACTTCAAAAGATAATTGTCGCGGTTTTTTGTTGTGGCTTGTTGTATTTGTATGCAACTTTATCGGGAGACTGGAAAATCATATGGGTAGAGTCAAATAATCAAAAATGAAAGAACAAAAATACTACTATGACAATTTGAAGGCGCGAAGAGATTTCTTCCAGGCGAACTTTCCAATAAAAATTGGTAGACAAAGAACAGATGTTAATAGTTTGGATATTTTGAAAAACTCCTGCCCGGTTTGTGGCTACCTAACATTGGACGAAAGAGATGCATTTGATATTTGTGGTATTTGTTTTTGGGAAGATGATGGAATAGATGACTTTGAAGAAAATCAAGATAGTGGACCGAATCATATGACATTAAAAGAGGGGCGATTGATTTTTCGTAGGGCTAAACAGAAGTTATTTAGCACAGAGAATAACGTGAATGTAATAATTGACGAATTGAAGCGAAAATTTTTAAGCCTTGATAGCTTAATTAACCAAAATAGTTTAGACAAAGAGGGAGTAATTAGTCTGCAGAATGAAATAATTCACTTGCTGAGAAAAAACAGGGTTTATGGATTAGAAAAACTATTCGGGAAATAGAAACTGAGTTGACAACCTTATTGTAAATACCAGGTTGATTGGATACTACCTTATGACTACTTTAATTTTGGATATACATAATCTTTTAATCTTACTCTTCAAAGTCAAAGTCAAAATCAAGTAGCTTTTTGGGATGCAGTTTCATCGCTAATGCCAAAGCAACAAGCGTTGCTACAGTAGGGCTTTGCCCTTTTACTTCGATTAAATAAATTTGTTTTGGCTCAACGCCAGCCATGGCACCAAGCGTCTCGCGTGACAGCTTTTTTGCAGTTCTGACCTTTCTCAGGTTTTCGCCGAAAGCTATATCATATTTGGGATTTCTAACACTCACTCATGTGAAGGTGCGATGTAATGAAAAAAAATACCACGTCAAATTTGACGTGATTAAAATATTTGTTTATATTTGAAGTAGATAAAAATATATTTGCGATTCTTCATAAACTAATTTGAAGCAATTCGCTTTGATTCTCGCTTTTGAAACCTCGGAAATTTCTACAGCAACGAGATGATAAGATGAATAGCTCACGAACCTAGGCGTGAGCTCTCTTATTCGTTGCTGGGCCTCCGAGGGCCTCAAAAGCGGTAAGTTGAGCGCCACGCCTTTTTTGTGCGGGTGCTTTTAAAACCACCTGTTATGAACGCCGTTACTACACCTACACCACACCATCCGTTTAACGAAGCCCAATGGCTGCGTATTTTATTTCTTATTGCCGATACCGAGCAATGGTTACAGCAATTGCATAAGGATATTTTTTACCAGCTACCGCTAAAGCAGCATAAAAAGCTATTGCGTAATAACTGGTACTTAAGCGCATCCGTATTAGCGCATATACTGGAGCGCCACTATGCACCCATGGCCCGCCACCCCGGTGCGGGTAAATTTACCATTGGCGTGGAGCTCATTGTTTCCATCATTAAAGAGGCTTTTATCGCTGAGGCAAAGCCGGTGCCGCAGAGCTGCTACCAGCAAAGGGTTTGGGATGCGGGGAGTATTATTGGCTACGATGTGGAAGGGATTGCTACGCAGGTTGTTACCGTTATTGCGGATGCCGCGGGGCGGATTATCACGGCTTTCCCAGGAGTAATTTTAGAAAATTTATACGAGCAAAACCTGTGAGGTCTGTATGCGGCGATATGCAGACCTCACAGGTCTATCTCCGGCAATTTTAAAAACAACTACCCATGAAAAAGAACCTACACCTCCATTGCTTCCTCAACCGCATCGCTATTACCTATAAATGCAACCCTTTAAAAGTACCACCGCTACAGGTAATCAAAAATTTCTTTACCTATGTCCAACCAGCAGAGCATTTAAAAGCCTTTGATGAATTTTGCCTGGCCGCGCTCAGCGATCAATATAGCTGGCGTAGAGGCAGTCCGGGCAATGCGCTGTATTATAGCGAGCAGCTGGAGCTATTGATAGAAGCCGCTTACCTGTTGTACCAGAAACCTCAACCAAAAGACAAGCGTCATGAGAGGCTACTTGAAACGCTGCAATCCTTTTTTAATTATGCGTCATTAGCAAAATGGAAAAAACGGCATCATGCTTTTGTGTATGCAGCCCTTTCTAAAAGTTCGGTGGCTGACGAGTTGCCAGCCGTAACTATATTCAGGCACATTGCTTTTCTTAAAAAGCTGATAATGCACGCTGCAACAATTGCGTTAGCTGGCGATTAAAAATTCTTAGAA
>JBCNOR010000151.1:0-9947 GCA_039593785.1 Niabella sp.
AATTCAACTGCTTATCATTCTTAAGATAAATATTCTGATGGTTCATCTCTGCCAAAACCTCGGCCCACACTCTTTCAAAAGCTGCCTGATGCTCTGCATTCACACGCTGAACTTCGTCCAGAATTTTCTGAGGATTTTTCTCAGAATGCATTTTCATTTTGGTTTCTATTTGTAACATCCTTTTAAGTGATGCTACACGCACGCGAAAGAACTCATCGCGGTTATTGGAAAAAATGCCCAGAAACTTAACCCGCTCTTTTAAAGGAACTGTATGATCCGATGCTTCCTGTAAAACCCTTTCATTAAACGATAGCCAGCTGATATCTCTTGGAATAAGTTTCAACATTGTAATTTAGGTTTTCAATATATAAAAAATATCCGATAAATATAGGGCACCTGCCTGTAGCCAGTTAAAAACCAACTTTAAGTATTTATTATTTTTTTATATAAGAGAAGTGGTGTGTAACAAGTAAGTTTTGGCGAAGAAAAACCTGCTGTCCGGAGCGAAACCTTCACTAATAGCTATTGGTTTTAAACGCTTTTTTCCCTTACTTTGCACTCCACGAAGGGGTTCTTCGGACAAAAATTTAGCGAGTGGCAACAAAATTTTCTAAAGAAACATATTTATACTGGTATGAATTGATGCAATTGATTCGCCAGTTTGAACTTACAGCGGAAGAAAAGTATAAAATGGAAGGTAAAATACGCGGTTTTTTTCACGCGTATGTGGGGCAGGAAGCTATTGCAGCAGGTTGTATGACAGCAACAAGACCTGACGACATGTTCATTACAGCCTATCGTGACCACGGATTAGCGATTGCCAAAGGCGTATCTGTTGATAGTTGTATGGCCGAGCTTTACGGAAAAGCTACAGGTTGTGCAAAAGGTAAAGGCGGAAGTATGCACTTTTTTGGTAAAAAGGAAAACTTTTACGGCGGTCATGGTATTGTAGGTGCACAAATTGGCACCGGCACAGGATTAGCTTTTGCAGAACATTATAAGGATACCGATAATGTGGTGCTTTGCTTTTTTGGAGACGGTGCTGCAAGACAGGGTATTTTGCATGAAAGCTTTAACCTGGCTATGCTTTGGAAATTGCCTGTAATTTACATTTGCGAGAATAATAACTATGCAATGGGTACCTCTGTTGAGCGCACTTCGAATGTAACAGATATCTATAAATTAGGTGCTGGTTTCGATATGCCATCGGCTGTGGTTGATGGTATGAATCCTGAGTCGGTACACGACGCTATTGCAGAAGCGGTAAAACGTGCACGTGAAAAAGGAGGTCCTACATTGCTGGAAATAAAAACCTACCGTTATAAAGGTCACTCTATTAGCGATCCCCAGAAGTACAGGACCAAGGATGAGGTAGATGAGTATAAATCCAAGGATCCTATTTCTATTCTGAAAAAGAATATCCTGGATAATAACTATGCTACAGAAGAAGCGTTAAACGAGATTGATGCGCGTTGCGAAGAAGTAGTGGCTAACTCTGTTAAATTTGCAGAAGAAAGTCCGCTCCCTAACGACGACGAAGTATTAAAGGATGTTTACATGGATCAGAACTATCCTTTCATTGTAGATTAATATTTAAATTTCTATCAAGAATAAAATGGCAGATAACATAAACCAACAAGCTGGTAATGAAATGCTTGAGCAAAACGAAGCTGTTGAAAAGGCAAAGCAGGTCTGGAATAAAAGCGGCAAAAACATCTCTATTTTCCTGGGTGTTTTGGTGGTAGCTGTAGGCGGCTTTTTTGCTTACAAACATTTTGTAAAAGGGCCTAAGGAGGCTGAAGCGGCTGATAAGATCTACAAAGCCGAACAATACTATGAAATGGATTCTATCAATCTGGCCTTAAATGGCGATGGAGTGAATCCTGGTTTTATTAAAGTGGCTGATAATTACAGCGGAACGACAAAAGGAAACCTGGCAAATTTTTATGCAGGTAGCTGTTATATTAAACTGAACCAGAATGAAAAAGCCGTTCAGTATTTGAAAGATTTCAGCACAGATTCCAAGCAAATTCAGCAGCGTGCTTATTTATTGCTGGGTGATGCTTATGGCGACCTGGGTAAGGGAACTGAAGCATTGGACTATTACAAGAAGGCCGCTCATCATTTTGAGGCAGACCCTCAACAAAGCTCTGATGCTCTTTTCAGAGGTGCGTTTTTAGCACAGCATGTTTTGAATAATAAAGAGGAGGCTATTGCACTTTTCAAAGAATTAAAAGAAAAATATCCCCGTACACAGCAAGGTTTTGAAGCCGATAAGTACCTGGCACAGTTAGGGGTGTATAATGTTAATTAATAATGGCATCAACCGGTAACAGTAATTTATTAAATACCAATACAGGCATCTTTAAACAGGATGCCTTTATTGTTTTAGTGAAAACAGAATGGAACGCGCATATTGTAGACAAGCTGGAAGCCGGCTGTTTACGCGTATTGAAACAACATAACGCAAGGGTAGAAGTGTTGATTGTGCCTGGCTGCGTAGAAATCCCTTTCGCCATTAACCGGCACTGGAATAAAGCAAAACAGCAATTTGACGAACCGCATGCCTACATAGCACTGGGCACAGTTATAAAAGGTGATACACCGCATTTCGACTATGTATGCAAAATGGTAGCTGATGGTATCCTGCAGCTTAACCTGATGTTGCCGGTGCCTACTATATTCGGGGTATTAACGGTGAATACCGAAGAGCAGGCCATTGAAAGAATAGGCGGCCAACACGGGCATAAAGGAGAAGAAGCGGCCATAACGGCGCTAAAAATGTTAGAGTAATGTACGATGTGCAATATTAGATGTACGATGTAAGGCAGAATATGTACATCATATGCTGACTTCGTACAATTAACCATTCTAAAATTATCCATCAACTTAATCATGTACAACGTTCATATATTTATTCCCTGCTTTGTTGACCAGTTATATCCCGAAACAGGTTTTAACATGGTAAAAGTGTTGGAAAAGTTCGGTTGTACGGTTCATTACAACAGCAATCAAACCTGTTGCGGCCAGCCGGCTTTTAACGCAGGTTTCTGGGACCAATCCAAGGCGGTATGCAACAAGTTTATCAGTGATTTCAAAGATGCTGAATATATAGTGGCGCCCAGTGCCAGCTGCGTGGGTTTCATCCGTAATTATTATCAGAAATTGTTTGATAACTCATCTCTGCACAATGAGGTGAAGTCAATGGCTGCCCGAACTTTTGAATTTTCAGAATTCCTTCTTAATATATTAAAGGTTGATAATTGCGGCGCCGAGCTAAACGGCCTGGCTACTTATCATGATAGCTGTGCGGCTCTGAGAGAATGTAAGATCAAGCAGGGGCCCAGGCAATTATTGCAAAATGTAAAGGGCCTGTATCTTACAGAGATGAATGATGTGGAAACCTGTTGCGGCTTTGGCGGTACTTTCGCTGTAAAGTTTCCGGGAATATCTATAGGTATGGGAGAGCAAAAGGTAGAAAATGCTATTGCAACAGACGCCGATTATATCATCAGCACCGACCTTTCCTGCCTGATGCACCTGCAGGGTTATATCAATGGCAAGGGGTACCGTATCAAACCTATGCATCTGGCCGATGTGCTGGCAAGCGGCTGGTAGTCTTTTTACTTTTTACTATTACGCGATTTCAGCTCCGCATTTATTTGTCCTAATCTCATAAAACTGGGAAGAAGGGATAGCATGGCAACCGGGATTACAAAGATAATCATGTAGTTCCTGCTCTTCAATACAAGATAGAACAGGATCAGGCAGGCCACCAACATAACAATGCCCAGTCCGAAAGCTACCCCGGTAAGTGTTTTCTTTTGCTTTAGAAGCTCTTCTGTAGTTAGGTCAGTTACAACATTGCTTACTTTCTTAGTCATCATCTATATGAGTTAGTTCAGGTTAATGAATGCTGTTTAACGCCTGCTCAATATCATAAATCACGTCGTCGGGATGTTCTAAACCCACCGAAATACGAATCAGGCCAGGTGTGATGCCTACTTTGGAGCGTTCTTCCTCGCTTAATTTAGAATGGGTAGTGCTCGCCGGATGAGAAGCGATGCTACGCGAATCGCCCAGGTTAGGGGTCAGCGACAATAATTGCAGCGCGTCCATAAATTTGCGGCCTGCTTCAACACCACCTTTTATTTCAAAACAAACAATACCTCCGCCGGCGCTCATCTGCTTTTTAGCTATTTCATGTTGAGGATGGGAGGGGAGAAAAGGATACTTTACCCATTCCAGTTGCGCATTCTTTTCCAGTTTTTCAGCTACTTTCAAAGCATTGGCCGAATGACGGGTAATGCGGACATCCAATGTCTCAAGGCTTTTGGTTAACACCCAGGCATTAAAGGCTGAAAGGGTGGGGCCTGAGTTACGGCAAAACAGGTACACTTCATTGATCAGTTCTTTTTTGCCGGCAATAACACCGCCTAAAACCCGTCCCTGCCCGTCAATCCACTTGGTAGCAGAATGAATCACCAGGTCGGCGCCAAAATCAGCCGGGGTTTGTAAAAACGGTGTAGCAAAGCAATTATCCACGTTAAATATAAGGTTGTGTTTTTTAGCCAGCTGGCCTGCCTTCTCCAGGTCAATCAACTCTAATTGCGGATTGGTGGGCGTTTCCAGGTAAAGCATTTTGGTATTGGGCTTTACGGAAGCTTCCCAGTTATCAATATCAGCTGCGTCAACCAACGTAAATTCGATACCAAATTTCCCCAAAAATTTAGTAACAACGGTATTAGTGCCGCCGAACATAGAGCGGCAACACAGCAGGTGATCACCCGTCTTTAAAAGCGCCATAAATGAATTAAATACGGCGGCCATACCGCTGGCAACTGCAAAACCTGCTTCACATTTTTCTAACAACGCAATTTTATGGGCGAACTCATCCACCGTAGGATTGCTGTAGCGACTGTAAATATTATCGTCGGACTCATCCGCAAATGCAGCACGCATCGACTCAGCATTTTCAAAAGTAAAGCTGCTGGTCAAAAACAGCGGAGTTGAATGCTCCATTTGTTGGGTGCGCTCTGTTTGGGTTCTAACTGCAATGGTTGACGGGTGAAGTTGTCGTTTGTTGCTCAACGTTTATTTATTTTAGTTCTGAGTCCTTAATTGTTTTACTATTACAAGTGCTGATCCGTTAGCTCGGCTGTTTAATGATCACCTGTGTTTTGATTTGTGCACCTGCTTTAATCAGCGTAATAGCTACCGAGCAGTATTTGGTGATCGAGATCTCAACCGCACGTTTTGCCTTATCCTCATCTACATTACCGGTGATCTCAAAAATCATTTCAATGTTTTTCCATAAAGAAGGTTCTACGTTCGGTTCGCGCTCCCCGTTAACAGTTACTTCATAATCCGTAACTTCCTGGCGCTGCTTTTTCAAAATGCTGATCACATCAATACTGGAGCAGGCGGCCAATGCGTTCAGTAAAAGCTGCATAGGGCGTGCACCATATTCAAGACCACCCATATTCGGGTTGGTATCTGTTTTTACCACGGTTCCGTTCTCATTAATGGTATCAAAACCATATTCGCCATTTACCCTTTTCAATTTTACTGTATTCATCGGTATATAATTATTTAAAGGTTCTAATAAATTTTTGTGCTGGTCTTATTTGCGCGTGCAAAAGTATTTTAATTGATTCAGCTTTCCAACTAAGCTATCACCAAATTATCTATCAGTCTGACCTGTCCTAAAAATGCTGCAATTAGCGCTACCAGTGGTTTTTGTCCATCCCATTGTTCTACGGGTTCTAATGTATAAGCATCAGCTATACCCACATAATCTGTTGTAAATCCCTTTTCATTCAATTTAAGGGTAGCAGCTTCTATAATCTGTGTTAGTGGTCCCACTTCAAGTGCTTGTTTTAGAAACAACAAAGTCTGGTAAATTGTTGGCGCCACTTGCTTTTCTTCTTCGGATAGGCGAACATTGCGGCTGCTCATCGCCAGCCCATCCGGTTCACGCATGGTAGGTACAATAGTCATTTCAATAGAGCTGAATGAAGGGGTTATTTCTATCAACCTTTTGATCACCATGCATTGCTGGTAGTCTTTTTGACCGAAGAATACCGCCTGGGGCCGAACAATAGTAAACAGTTTGTCTACTACCTGGCAAACACCCTGGAAATGTCCGGGCCTGTAAGCGCCTTCAAACAGGTTTTCAAGGCTTTGTAAATCATAAATTCTTGTTATTTCTCCGGGAGGGTATATTTCTTCGGCGTCGGGGTAGAACAAAACATCACAGCCTGCACCTATTAATGCGGTCATATCTTTTTCAATAGTTCGGGGATATTTTTCCAGGTCATTTTTATCGTTGAACTGTGTTGGGTTCACAAAAATGCTTACCACGGCTATATCACAGCCAGCTTTACAGGCCTTTACCAAACTTATATGCCCCTGGTGTAAGGCGCCCATTGTAGGTACAAATCCTATTCTCAGGCCTTTGTTTTTTTGAGCCTGCAGGTAAGCCTGCATATCCGCGATCTTTTTAAATAATTTCATTTATATATTTTATTTTTTGGGTCTGGTTAAACGGAACGTTCTGACAATCTTTTTCTTTTCGTAAGAAATTTTACAGCAAAGTTTCATTAGCAGAATTTATAATACAAGGCAGTTTGCCTATAAATATGTAACTTTGCCAACTTTAAAAATTGCTCAAGCATGTCAACAAAGAAAAGAATTTTATTTATAGCCAATGAAATGTCCCCTTATTTAGAGTTGACTGAATTTTCTGAAATTGTTAATAAACTCGCCATAAAAGCCAATGATAATGGTTTTGAGGTACGTTGCATTATGCCGCGTTTCGGGGTTATTAACGAGCGCAGACACAGGCTTCACGAGGTGGTTAGGCTTTCCGGTATCAACGTAACGGTTGATAACGACGACATGCCATTGCAGATCAAGGTGGCATCTTTGCCCAGTGCACGTCTTCAGGTGTATTTTCTGGAAAATGAGGAACTGTTTAAAAGAAAAACATTGTTTCATGACGACGAAGAAAAATGGTTTGCCGACAATGACCTGAGAACTGTTTTTTATTGCAAAGGCGCCCTGGAAACCGTAAAAAAGTTTGGATGGAGTCCTGATGTGATACATTGCAGTGGCTGGATGACAGGATTAATTCCGGCTTATTTGAAAACCATTTACAAGAAAGAGCCTGTTTTCGCGCATAGCAAAATTGTGTACACTATCGGTGAAAACACTTTTAAAGAGAAGTTAGGTAAAGGATTTATACCCAAAGCGCTTATTCATCCTTCGCTGAAAGAAAAGGACCTGGAACCCTATAAAGAGGGAACCAATGTGGCGTTGATGAGGGGAGGCGCTACTTACGCAGATGCTATCACTTTTGGAGCACCCAATGTAGATAAGAAATTACTGGCTGAGTTTACCAAGGTACGCGGTAAAAAAACGCTCCAGTTTAAAGAAGATTCTGATTTAACAGACTATTTACAACTGTATAACGATCTTGCGGAATAATTTTCTAAAACTTACCGTATCAATTTTTCAAAAATATCTGTGTGAATAAATACATTGCATCAGCGCTGGGAATATGTACGTTAGCTGTCGTTTTACTGGTTTCCTGTAACAAAATCAACCAAGCAACCGATATGGGACAGGACCTGATTCCCCCGGTTGATAATATCCATACTTTTGATACGACACTGGAGGTGGAAACGTATAATAATATTTTCACTTTCGCTCAGGACTCGGGTACGTCAATTTATTCTGACATACAAATACTGGGCAACATCAACAACGATCCTATTTTTGGAAAGACTGAAGCCAAAATGTATCTGCAACTCTTGACAAACACAAATTTTTCAAGTGTTCCTGGAAAACGTACCATTGATTCAGTAGTTTTAGTATTAAATCCCTACCAGATTTATGGCGATACAGCACAATCTCAAAATATTGAAGTATTTGAAATGGCTCAGGGTACTGAATTTAATCCTGTCAAAGTAAATTATGTAGCAACTTCTACAGGTAATGTTCCAGTGCCTGAAAGAAGAACTGGTTACCCATATTCTTACTCAAACTTTACGACCGCCGGATTGTTAGGCAGTGCTCAAGTTATCCCATACAAGCTCAAAGATTCTATAACGCTTATTCGAAAAGATACCTCGAAAGTTCCCGGACAGCTGCGTGTCCGCTTAGCCAATTCTTTTGGCCAACGGCTTTTGAGTTACGATTCTGCGACAGTTGTAAATGATACTTTGTTTAAACAAAAGGTAAAAGGTTTTGCTATTCAATCAACTTCAGGTAATGGATTAATGGCTTTTTCAGGCTCAACATCGATGATTGTCTACTATAGGGCAGAAAGTGCTACAACTGCAGGAAGTATCGATACAACACAAACTACCTTTAATGTTTTTGCTGAATCATCTGCTACAGCCAACTACATCCAAAGAAATTACTTCGGTACACAAATAGAAACCACATCAGGCGATCAGATTTTTGATCAGGAAGTTTATTTACAAAATACGCCGGGAACTTTTGCGACCGTTAAAATTCCGGGTTTAAAGGGTTTTACTAATGGAGTAATTCACCTTGCGGAACTACAGATGGAGTCTGTTTATGATAATCAGGATACTTTGTTTTACAGTCCACCGCTTTTTTTAGATATGTATGATTCATCTGCTGCTAAATATAAAATAATTCCTTATTCACTTAATTATACAAGTGGTGGAGCACTTGATTTAGCTTCTTTTGGTTCTTATGCATCAAGAAAATTGGATGCAGGTGGTAAAAGCATCAAATACTGGCGATTTAACCTTACAAGATTTGTGCAAAAAGTAGTGGGTGATTTGCAAAGCCCCAATAGCTTCCGTTTGTATAGTACAGCCAATATGGTTTTGCCAGATGATAATAAGGACAATCAGGTTGGTAGGTCTTCTGAAGCTGTAGTTCAACCTTTTGGTTCGGTGGTTCCTGGTATAGGCCGCGTACGCCTTGGCGGCGGTAATCACCCCACCCAAAAAATGAAGCTGAGAATTGTTTACTCAAAAATCTAATGACCACATTATAAATTTTATTTACACGGGTGCAGATACTATATTTGCACCCTATTTATTTTATAGACTATAAACTCATTATTTCACAATGCCTTACTTATTTACTTCCGAGAGTGTTTCTGAAGGACACCCAGATAAAGTGGCGGACCAGATTTCTGATGCGCTGATTGATAATTTTCTTGCTTTTGATCCGCAGTCTAAAGTGGCCTGCGAAACACTGGTTACTACAGGGCAGGTAGTATTAGCCGGGGAAGTAAAATCCAAAGCTTATCTGGACGTGCAGGACATTGCCCGTAAAGTAATCAGCAAAATAGGTTACACTAAGAGCGAATACATGTTCGAAGCAAATTCATGCGGTGTGCTGTCAGCTATCCACGAACAATCTTCTGATATCAACCAGGGTGTGGATCGCAAGAAGAAAGAAGAGCAGGGTGCGGGTGACCAGGGTATGATGTTTGGTTATGCTACTAACGAAACAGCTAATTATATGCCTTTGGCCTTAGACCTCGCCCATACCTTACTGATCGAATTAGCAGAACTTAGAAGAGAGAATAAACAAATCAAATACCTGCGTCCGGATTCTAAAAGCCAGGTTACACTGGAATATGATGACAATAACAAACCGGTAAGAATTGACGCGATTGTGATTTCCACCCAACATGATGACTTTGACAAAGAAGAAAAAATGTTGGCAACGATTGGTGACGATATCAGGAAGATCCTGATCCCACGCGTGATCAAAAAATATCCCCAGTATAAGCATCTTTTCAACAATAAGATCAAATACCACATCAATCCAACCGGCAAGTTTGTTATCGGCGGACCACATGGCGATACAGGTTTAACAGGCCGTAAGATCATTGTAGATACCTATGGTGGTAAAGGAGCTCACGGTGGCGGTGCCTTCAGCGGTAAAGATCCCAG
>JBCNOR010000152.1:0-9828 GCA_039593785.1 Niabella sp.
ATAAAGAAATCGGGGATAAAAGCCATAGATGGAACTCCTGTTACCTTTCAATCTAAGAAATTCAATAAAGGCCAGATTTTCGGTGGGCTTATGTTCGGGTTAGGTTGGGCCATGACCGGCGCCTGCCCGGGTCCTTTATTTGCGCAGATCGGCGCAGGATTTACAGTTGTGATAGTCGCATTGCTCAGTGCTATTGCCGGTACCTGGGTGTATGGCTATATAAGGGAAAAGCTCCCTCATTAAGAGAAAGCTTTCCTTTAACTATGAGCCGACCCTGGAAATATTTTATAGGTATGACTTTTTATAAGGATCATCTGCCACCTCCTGGGCCTGCGCTTCCACCTGCGCTTGTAACTATAGCTGATGTTGTAAAGCTGGTTCCCAAAGTGGCGCTGCCTTTTATATAGGATCCGCTGGTATACAAGCCATTCAGGTTGGTGCCACCTGTAACCGATCCCCCGGTATATACAGTATAGGTTGTGGCAGCTTTTAGCTTCGGACTCGAAAATAACAGGGTAGCGTAAGTGCGGGGTACTGTAAAAGTAAGGGCCTCAGCCGAGCCATCGCTGGCCTCGATATGAACCAATTGGCTGGCGCCGGCGCCTCCCAGTCTTACTGAACGTTGGGTACTCACCGTAGCTGTTGGCATACTCGTAGCTCCGCCAATGCCCACTATAATACCGCCTGTGATTTTAAAGGTATTGTTATCGCAGTCGAAGCCTTCTTCAGGTGAGCCGGCTCCCACAGAGATAGTTTTCCCGCCAGTTATTGTCAGGATTCCATTGGAGTCAATGCCATCATTATTACTACTGTATACATACGTAGCAGCCCCATTAATATAAAGCGCTTTACCGGCATTCAGTCCATCGTCGTATGTTTTTATTACCAGTGTGCCATCATTAATAGTTAGTGTGCTTTTACTCTCAATACCTTCTCCACTGGTAGTAGTGATATTAAACGTGCCGCCGTTAATGGTAACATAGGGATCGATGGTGGCGTCTGTGTCATACGACGCAGCTATGCCATCATCGCCTGTTTGTATGGTAAATGTGCCATTATTGATCACGATATGACCTTCTTCGCATTCAATACCATCACTGGTTGCTTTTATATTCAAAGTGCCACCATCTGCAATAAATGCATCGTTGGTGTGTATGCCGTCTGTAGCAGCATTGATAATATTGATATTGCCGCTACGCACCCGTATATAATCGTCGCTTACAATACCATGCTTATAATTCCCATTCACATTGAGTGTTCCATTACCGCTGAAGATCATTTGTCCTTCACTGAAAAGAGTACCCTTCATATCTTCCATATTGGTAGCATAAGTACTGCCATCTGTAAGGGTATTTATTGTATTGTCCGCAAGTACAATAAAAGCCCGTTTACCCGATTGGATGTTGATAGCCGGACCATCGTTATTGGTTATGATGACGCCGTTAAGGGTTAACTTAAATTTATTATCGCTGTATATTTTTAATGATCCGTTGGGGGTGTTACCGGAAACAATGAACTCAACAGCCTTGGCAGTAGATGTAATAATTACGTCGCCACCACTTTCGGTAATACTAACTCCTGAAGAGGCTAAGGGGTTGGTAATGGTGTTGCTGCTGCCAAAAGCAATGGTTACAGTGCTGGAAAAAGAAGCATTTTCAATCAGGTCGTCTGCATTGTAGGCGCTGTCTGTATTACCCTCTTTGGCTGCACTGATGGTTGTAATGTCTTCAATATTGAGGCTGGCGCTGCTATTTCCTTCGCCGGTACTGCCTGTGCTTTCTTCCGTATCTGTTGAAGTGACATCTGTCTTAGAACAGCTTAACAGAGATGTCCCAAGAAGTAGTATAAGCATATATGTTGTTAGCCTGGCGTTAGTATGTATTTTCATGTCGTTTAAATTTTAAAGTTGATCAAATGAATCATCGAGCCAAATCAATAAGCAAGAGAATAGATTCCTTACCTAAAGACTCTATGTCCAATGAATCTGCATTCCACACAGCCAGTGCATCCCGCTCGTGTAAGAGTCTGCCTTCGATCTCGAAAGAGCCCTGTACTACAAAACAAAAGCTTGATCTTTGGCGACGGTCAGAATAATAAATCGCTTCCCGGCGCATTTCTAATTTCCCTAAAGAGATTTTTATCTCCTCTTTGCAAAAGACCTCAACAAGTTCATTTTTAGAACTGTCAAGATCGAATACTTTTTTTGTGATGCCTGCTTCCTGTCTATTGCTTTTGTTAATAGATAACAGCAGATAGTTGACAAGATGGTCTGTATAGGAGTTGTATGCTTTTAATGGAATACCTGCATTAACAACCAGCAGCTCTCCACATGCAATTTCTGTTTCCGTTTCATTTATTGCTGTGATAATGGTACCGACGATAGGAATTAGTATCATACTATCAGCTGAATGATAGTATGCGGATTTACCCGCCGCTAATGTTTCGTCTTTTATGGAGCTGAGATGTTTAAGCCCGGCCTCTTCCCGAAGCACGTCAATACTGCGTCCTTCTTCTGTTCGAAAGACCGGATAGTAATCAGCTAAGAATATTGTTGCCGAGGATTGATGTTGCATGAGGAATATATTGAATTGAGTAAATGCTGAGAAAAGGTTGCAGCTTTACGAGTTCTGTTTGTAAGGCTTTTCTTTCAGGGTTTGTGTCTTCTGCATCTAAGGATATTAATAGGTGATCGCCTATCGTTTCATGTAAAACAACGGTATCGCTATAAAATGTAACCGCGATCCTGTGCTCTTTTTTATTAGTAATATCTGAGTCGATAATTTCAAAGCGGTACAGGTTAAAAGGCAGGAATGTTTTGCCCAGCATGTTTTGAACGGATGGTATTTTGCCCAATTGGGCTATATGGCCCGCAACAGCGGCGCTGACCAGGAAATGCAGCTTATCGGCCTCCGGGTAGCGGGCTAAAAGTTGAGAAAAGCTGTTGTGCTTTTTTTCTTTATTAAATAGCTGGAACTGCATAAGAAATTCTTTATAAGAATCTTCAAATACATAACGCTCCCAGTAAGCCTTGCTTTCTATATCAATGATTTTTCGATAAGCCAGTTGAATTAATTTCATTGCAATGATTTTACAGTTTGATAGCCGATGCCCTAACCATTCACATTGATAGTGTGAGTGAGGGTGTAGCCATTTGCAATACTGCCGCTTACAGAAGCCAGCTCCAGTGAAAGCGAATCAGAAAAAACGTTATCCCTTGAATTTTGTGTGTCTTGGGTTCCTCTTGAGCTGTAGGGACTTGCTGTAGTGTAAACAGTGTTGCATATATCGGTAGGGAATGCAATTTGTGTAACCAGCAAAGAGGAGCCACTGGCATTATAAATATGTACATGAATATGTGGGGCACGGCCCGAGTACCAGCCAGGAAAAATCGAAGTGAACGTCACCATCCCATCGGTACCGGTTATTTGTCTGCCACGCAGCCAATGTACCGAGGTGTAGTTGGTAGATTGCATACCGGAGCCGCCGTACTCCGAATAATTACCTGCCGCGTCGCAGTGCCATACATCAACTATAGCACCAGCCAGTGCAGCACAATTATTGTTTTTGTTGGTTACTTTTATTTTAGCCGTCAGCAATACTCCTGTACGGTCTCCTGTAATATTAGACTGCACTAAAGAGGACGGTGTTTTTGTGGGAAACGGTCCCTCTGTTTCTGTAGGGGTTGTAGTGCAGCTGCTATCGATGACTTCTGTTGTTTCATCGCCTATGACATCTTTTTTTGAACAAGCCTTTGTAAGGGGCGCTACAAATGCCACACCCAGCGCTGTTAAACCTTTAGATAAAAATTGTTTTCTTTCCATAAACCTTGATTTTTTTCGTTCCATACAAGGTTACAACACCGTGGAAGCGAATAAAAATCCGATAGGTGAAACGGAAAAATGTATCGGCGAATCACTTAAAATACTGTTAATGGCGCTTGATCTTTGTCAGCACATCAGGTAGATAACTTTCGCTTACAGGAAGCTCAAACCCTGTCGAGAGTTTAATTTTTCTGCCCGATAAAGAGGTGAGGTGATCTGTGGCTATAATATAGCTTCTATGTATGCGAATGAACTTTTTAGGGGGAAGTTTAGCCGCTATTTTTTTTAATGACATCAAGGTCATAACCGGCTTAGTATGGGTGAGATGTATTTTTATGTAGTCATCCAGGCTCTCGATATAAATAATGTTTTGTAAGTCTATTTTTATCAACCGGTATTCCGAATAGACAAAAATAGGTTCTATCTCGCCGGCTGTGTTCCCGATTTGATACTTGGACAGCGCCTTTTGGAAAGCTTTTTCAAACCGTTCAAAACTAAAAGGCTTCAGCAGGTAGTCCACAGCTTCCAGCTCGAAACCTTCCAGCGCAAATTCTTTATAAGCAGTAGTAAAGATGATCATTGGCCGCGCTTGCAACTGGTTCACCAGGTCAATTCCATTGATATCCGGCATATCTATATCGATAAAAAGCAGGGAGGGCCGTTGGCTGTTGATGTAATCCAGCCCGGCTACCGCGTTATCAAATGTTTGGACAAGATCGATCTCGTTAATTTGAGTGCAGTATTGTTTGATGATCTCTAACGCGAGGGGTTCATCATCTATGGCGACAGCGGATAGTTTCATGGAGCTCTTTATTAGCTATACAGGTTTTATAGAAAGGGTTACTTTAAACAGCAGGTTGTCCGGCTCTATATTGAGTTGATATTTGTTTTTGTAAAGGTGTTCGAGTCTCTGCGTTACATTTTTTAAGCCTACTCCAACCCGCTTCTTCTCGTCGTTACTTTTTATAAAAAGATTAGATGTTTTTAGTTGAATGGTTCCGGGATCTGCCCAAATGTGGATATTGATTTCCGATTCCACGTTATTACTGATCCCGTGCTTAAAGCAATTCTCAACCAAAGCCATGAGTATGAGCGGGGCCACCATGGCATTGCCATAGTTGCCGGTAACGGTGTAGTTCACCGTTACTTTTTTGCTGAGCCTTATTTTTTGTAAAGCAATATAGTCGTTAATACAGGCGATCTCTTTTTCAACCGGAACAAAGTCGGTACGGGCTTCGTCCGTAACATATCTCATAATATTGGAGAGCCGTAAAATACTGGAAGCGGTATGTTCATTTTTAGTGATTGCCAGGGCGTAGATATTGTTGAGAACATTAAAAAGAAAATGCGGACTGATCTGGGCTTTCAAAAAAGCCAGTTCTGCATTGGCTTTTTGGGCTTCAATAAGCGCTTTGTTGCTTTCCGACTCGCGCCATTGCTTTGAAAGAACCAACATGGCACTCACCGCCATTGACATGAAAAAAAGGATCAGGCTGATGATATCTAATTTTTGATTGCCTTGCGGTCCTGGCCCCATATTTTGGCCCTGAATACGGTCGTTAGGTGGAGGAGGAAATCTTCTATCCCGAATGTCATCAGGGGGTGGGCGAAATGGGGCGCCGTTATTCGTTCTGAACATCCTCATGGTTTGTTCAAAAGGTTTGAAATAAAACGCACCGGATAATAGAACAATTGTAATTAAGGTGAATGCGATGTATTTCTTTTTGAGGAATAGCTGAGGCATCAAAACATACTGGTTCAGGTAAAAAATGAACACATAGCAGCTTATGAACAGTATAAATGTGCCGGAAAAAATAATTTGCGCTACCGTTTTGTTGCCGTTATTGCTATTGTGCAGAAATGCAGCTACCAGGCAAATAAAAAAGAGCCAGCAGAGTAAATGGGTAAGTATTTTAAGGCCCCGTTTTTTCATGCTAAAACAAACTTAATACATTTCTGTACTTTTGCCGCGATTTTGGTCTCCGCAGTCGCGGAGTTAAAAGGGAAGTCCGGTGCAAATCCGGCGCTATCCCCGTAGCTGTAAGGTTTATGGATTTCTGAAATCCAACGTTTCGCTCATATCCACTGTACGCCGGCCGGCGCATGGGAAGGGAGCCGGAATGAAGCCGAGCCAGAAGACCTGCCAATTTTCTCAATATTATTCAGGCTTTCGGGTGAAAAGCGTGAGATGTAACCGCTGCTGCGTTTATGTTTCCTTTTGCCCTGCCGTTCAACTAAAACACTTTAAAAGTGAAAAAAGTAATTGTATCGATGTTAGCATTAACATCAACTGTATCATTAATGGCTCAGCATGATGTATTGAATCATGATCTGGAAAAGGTAACCATAACTGCAACAAGGTTCCCGAAAAAGTTAAGCGAAACAGGTAAAGTAGTGAGCGTTATCAGCAGGGCAGACCTGGAGAGAGCGGGCGGTAAAGACCTGGCGCAGATACTAAATGAGCAGGCTGGGTTAATTGTGAATGGCGCTAACAGTAATTCCGGCAAAGACAGAAGTGTATTTTTACGCGGAGCGGCCAATGCCTATACTGTTATTCTTATAAACGGCGTTCCGGTGAACGACCCTACCGGTGTTGGCGGCGCTTATGACCTGCGGATGCTGCCGGTTGAGTCGGTTGAAAGGGTAGAGATTTTAAAGGGAGCGCAGAGCACCCTGTACGGCACTGATGCAATAGCAGGCGTGATCAACATCATTACCCGTAAGGGAGAAGGAAAAGCGGCTGATTTGTATGGCGGAATTAGTTATGGAAGATATAATACACTTAAAGCAAATGCCGGCTTAAATGGCAGCTTTAATGAATCTTCCTACAACATCTCTTTTATGCATGATGAAACCGGCGGTATTGCCGAAGCAAAAGATACACTGGGTACACAAAACTTTCCCCGTAATGGAATGCTACGCAATTCTGTGAGTATTGATATAGATGGTGCGGTTACCAGCAACTTTCATGTAAAACCATTTTTCAGGTATGCCTACTTCAAAAGCAGTTTTGCGAACGATGCTTTTATTGGCGGTGCCAATCGTTTTGCAAGCGAATTGCTTTCAACCGGAACGCAGGCTCAGTATAGCTTTGACAGAGGAACGATAACAGGCGTTTTTTCGTTTGACAATGTAAAGCGGGACTACCCCGATGGCTATGTGAAGTCTTATGAAGGAAATAAGAAGACCGCCGAGCTATTTAATCGGGTAGATTGGCATGACCATTTTCAAACATTGTTGGGATTACGGTACGATGATATTACGATGAAAAATCCTAATCCAACAAGCCTGGATACCAGCATTCAAATGATCAGTCCTTATCTCTCTTTATTTTTGAAAGACTGGAAAGGCTTTAACCTCGAACTGGGCGGACGCCTTAATAATCATTCTAAATTTGGTAATACGTTCACTTATTCCGTTAACCCATCTTACCTGGTTAATGACCAGTTCAAGATTTTTGTAAATTACGGAACCGCTTTCAGGGCTCCCGCCTTATCAGAATTATATGGCTCTTTTGGGGCTAACCCCGATTTAAAGCCTGAGGAATCCCGAACAATCGAAGGAGGAATACAGTATACCGGCGTTGATGAAAAATGGAGCATAAGGGCAGTAGCATTTAACCGCAATACAAAAAATATTATTACCTATCAAAACAGACAATACACTAATTACAACAGGCAAAAAGACCGCGGAATTGAAATCGAACCTACCATCAACATTAATGATGATATCCGGTTAAAATTGTTCTACACTTTTGTTGAGGGTAAGGTCACAACAGCAGCAGTAAATGGCGACACTACCTATAATAATTTGTTTAAGCGCCCGAAACACACATTCGGGTTGAACCTGGGCTATCAGATAACACCTGCGCTATTTGTAAGCACGAACTTCCAGAATTTTGGTAAAAGAAACGATCTGTATTTTGAGTCTGTTCCACCTTACGGACAGCGAACAGTGCCGTTGGACGCGTACAGCCTTTGGGATATTTACGGGGCATATTCTTTACTAAAATCGAAACTTACTGTTTTTGCACAGGTGAATAATATTTTAGATGCCAATTATTATGAAGTATATGGCTATAGTGTTTTGGGCAGATCTTTAAATGCAGGGATCCGGTTCAGGCTTTAGTCGTTGAGCCCCAAAGGATCTATTTCAACTATTCGAATACCCAAAACAATCATCTATATTCGTAGGGCATTTGCTATTGGTAACCAAACAAACCAGCTCGTATGAATTTTAGCTATAAAGAGATTCTCACTGTGGCATTCACCCTTTTTGCTATTATCGATATCATTGGGTCGGTGCCTGTGCTCATTTCTATAAAAAATAAAGCAGGGGGTATCAGGGAACTCAGGGTAACGTTGATCGCAGGTGCCCTGATGCTCTTGTTTTTATTTTTAGGTGGGCCTATACTGAACATATTAGGCCTTGATGTTAAATCTTTTGCGGTAGCCGGTTCTATTGTGATCTTTATACTGGGATTGGAAATGGTTTTGGGTATCGAATTTTTTAAATCTGATGGCGATGTAAAAGCTTCAACGGTGGTGCCGCTTGCGTTCCCATTAATTGCCGGTTCCGGAACCCTAACTACCATCATGTCATTAAAAGCTAACTATGGAGTGTACACCATTCTTATAGCAATTGTATTGAACCTGATTGTTATCTACACCGTTTTAAAATCCTTAAGTGGTATATCAAAGCTATTGGGCCCCAGTGGGCTGATAGCCATCAGGAAGTTTTTTGGTGTGATACTTTTAGCCATCTCCGTGAAAATTTTTGCGGCAAACGCAGCAGGATTACTCAATCATAATTAGATGGTACCATGATAAAGTAAAAGCTACCAAACCGGTAGCTTTTGTGTTTATGTGGAGCTGGATTATTTCCTGTTGTCCCAAAGGGGTTTTTTACCCGAAGGCTTTTGGGCAGTTTTAGCTTTCGAAGGACTGATATTGCCATGATAGGGGTCTTGCGTCGATGCTTTAAAATCTGCCGGTATATATTGCTGATCGGGGGTAGTGCCGGCAAATACGGCTTCATTGTTTTCGGTTTCCGGAGTTACCTCATTATTAATGTCGCTATTGGTAACCGGTGCATCATTGATAGGAGTGGACGCTGAACTGATAAACTCCCCGGTATCTGATGTTTCACCCGGCATTTTTGCTTTAGATCTGGAAGGACTTTCTTTCCTGGTGCTTCTGGATGCTGCCTGGGGCGCAGCAGATCGTCTGGCCTGCTTTTTAGAAGCCGCCTTTTTCGCAGGCGATTTTGCAGGTGCGCTCTTTTTGCCGGCGGCCCCGCCTGCTGGACGGGCAGGCTTTTTAGCTGCAGCCCCACCTGCAGGGCGGGCAGCTTTCTTCGCGGGGGCCTTCTTCGAAGAAGTCCCTTTGGACTTTTTCGCCGCAGTTTTTTTCGTTGCGGCTTTCTTTTTAGGCGCGCTCTTTTTTTTCGCTGCTGTTTTTTTAGGCGCAGCCTTCTTCGCTGCGGTTTTTTTAGCCGCTGTTTTTTGGGCCGGTACTTTAGCACCTTTTTCACGGGCTTCTGAAAGACCAATAGCTATTGCCTGTTTTTTACTGGTTACTTTTTTGCCTGAGTTGCCCGATGTAAGTGTTCCTTTTTTCATTCTTTTTACTGCGCTTTTAACAGATTTTCCGGCAGCTTTTGAATATTTAGCCATAATGTTGGAATTTAATAGAAGGTTAGAAAATGAATCAGAAGTGTTCGTAAATAACATGAATTCCAAAAAGTGTACCATTAATATATACGCAGCTTCTATTAAATTGCGCGGGAGTAACCTTTTTCCTTTAATTTTGCGCGCTGTCAGATGCAACCAACCTCGTAGTACAATGCCCGCCCGGCTGAACGCCGTTCGGACGGGGATAGTACCAATTCGGTTCCTGGATGTGTTTTGGGTAGGAAGAAACTGAAGGTTTCAGTTCCTGAAAATTATGGCCTCGTAGTACAATGGATAGTATAAGAGTTTCCGAAGCTCCAGATCCCAGTTCGATTC
>JBCNOR010000153.1:0-9820 GCA_039593785.1 Niabella sp.
ACTATTATATTCACGAAAACTATAGTATCAACCCTATCCCTCCCAGGAATTTCCTTGTTACGGCAGCATATACATTTTAAAATACAGAAGCTATTGATGAAGCCGTCCCCAGGGGCGGCTTTTTTGTAAACTTTTTAAATGATGACGGCAAAAGACCCGGTTTAAAAGATAGTTTATACATTGCAATATGTCTTTGTTTAAATATCTTCTGTTAGTCCCCGCTGTTATCTTACATGTGGTTGCGCCGGCACAGTCCCCGTTATATAAAGATGCCAGCCAGCCCGTTGAAAAAAGAGTGGCCGACCTTTTAAAACGCATGACACCGGAAGAGAAATTCTGGCAGCTTTTTATGATACCCGGCGACCTGGATAATGCCAGCCCGGATCAATACAAAAATGGCTTGTTCGGGTTCCAAGTAAGCGCCAAAGCCAAAGGCGATGCAGCGGGCCAGTTGCTTAGCTATAATACACAGGAAGACGCCACCAGGGTTACCCGGAAAATCAACAGTATTCAAAAATATTTCGTGGAGCAAACCAGGCTGGGCATTCCTATGATTGCATTTGATGAGGCGCTGCATGGTTTGGTAAGAAGCCAGTCCACGGCCTTTCCCCAGGCAATAGGCCTTGCTGCAACCTGGGACACGGCAATGGTACACCGTGTGGCATCTGATATTGCCAGGCAGGTAAAAGAAAGAGGTATCCGGCAGATATTATCGCCTGTAGTAAACATTGCCTCTGATGTTCGCTGGGGACGTACCGAAGAAACCTACGGCGAAGACCCCTATCTCACCAGCGCCATGGGCGTAGCCTTTATGAGCGCTTTTGAACAGAGAGGCATTATTACCACGCCCAAACATTTTGTGGCCAATGTAGGCGATGGAGGACGGGACAGCTACCCTATCCATTTTAATGAGCGTTTGCTAAACGAGATCCATTTCCCCCCTTTTATTGACGCCATTAAAAAAGCAGGCGCCCGCTCCATAATGACAGCCTACAATTCTCTTGATGGTACGGCTGCTTCATCTAATCATTGGTTATTGATCGATCAACTCAAAAAGAAATGGGGTTTTAAAGGTTTTGTCATTTCAGATGCTAATGCGGTGGGCGGCGAAGCAGTATTACATTACACGGCCAAAGATTATGAAGAAAGTGGCGCTCATGCTATTAATGGCGGACTGGATGTGATCTTTCAAACCGATTATGAGCATCATAAATTATTTATGCCTGCCTTTTTAAACGGTAAGATCAACCAGGCCCGGATCGACGATGCCGTATCAAGAGTATTGCGTGCGAAGTTTGAGCTGGGGCTTTTTGAAAATCCCTATATACCGGAAACATCCAATAATGTGCAGCTGCTCCAACAAGGAAAGGCAACAGCACTCGAAGCTGCCCGGAAATCTTTTGTATTGCTGAAAAATGAGCAGCATACATTGCCGCTATCTAAAAGCATACGATCGCTGGCCATTATAGGGGCCGATGCAGCAGAAGCCCGGCTGGGTGGCTATGCCGGAGAAGGCTACCAAAAAATCAATATGCTGGACGCCATAAAAGAAAAACTGGGTAGTAAGACTCAGGTATACTATTCAGAAGGCGTGGGAAGACATGACAGCAGTTACAGGATAATTTCTGAACGCTTCCTGTCAAGCAATGGAAAGCCCGGGCTGAAAGCAGCCTATTTTTCAGGAAGAGACATGTCTGGAAAACCAGTACTGGAGAGAACGGACCCCACTATTGACTTTTTATGGACACTGTATGCCCCTGACGCGAAACTGAATCGTGACTTTTATGCAGCACGCTGGACCGGTACTTTAACAGCTCCCCAAACAGGCAATTATAAAATAGGTATTGAAGGCAACGATGGTTACAGACTCTATATTAATGATCAACTGATAGTAGATCAATGGCAAAAACTGTCTTACCATACTACCTTAAAAAACTACAGCTTTGAAGCCGGTAAAAAATATCGCATCAAAGTGGAATTTTATGAAACCAATGGTAATGGGACTATTAAGCTGGTGTGGAACGAAGGGAAGCCGGACAATACCCAGCAAAAAATAAAAGAGGCAGTGGCTACGGCCCGAAAAGCAGATGCGGTGGTTGTGATAGCTGGCATTACTGAAGGCGAGTTCCTGGACAGGGCGATGCTTAGCCTGCCAGGCCACCAGGAAGCATTGATACAGGCGGTAGCAGCTACAGGCAAACCGGTTACAGTGTTGTTGGTAGGCGGCAGCGCTATTACGATGCAACAATGGGCTGATAAGGTAAAAGCTATTGGTCATACCTGGTACGCCGGTGAAGAAGGTGGAAGGGCAATTGCCGATGTGCTCTTTGGAGATTACAATCCGGCCGGACGATTACCCATCACCTTCCCGGTGCATGAGGCACAGCTACCGCTGGTATACAACCACAAGCCAACGGGCCGGGGTGATGATTACAATAACCTCTCCGGGCAACCGCTGTTTCCATTTGGATTTGGACTAAGCTATACCCAATTTGAATACAGCAACCTGGTGTTGGATAAAAAACAGATGAAGCCATCAGATAGTATCCGTATTCATCTCACCGTTAAAAATACCGGCGCGCGCGATGGCGATGAAGTAGTGCAGCTGTACCTGCACGATGAATTGGCCTCCGTAGCCCGCCCGGTTATGGAACTAAAAGGATTTCAGCGGGTACATTTAAAAGCTGGCCAAAGTCAACAGCTATCATTTGTGCTGGGGCCTGAACGACTATCCATGCTGGATAAGGATTTAAAACCGGTCATTGAGCCGGGGTTATTCAGGATTATGATCGGCGCTTCTTCGAAAGATATCAGGTTAAGAGAAGTATTCGAAGTAAGGTAGTTTTTATTGCTAAGCCCATGTTTATTGTAACACATTATCCAGTATAGCCCGCAATGCTTTTACATTTAAAAAACCACTATGCTGGAAAATAATTTCATGACTGCTGTTTAATAGCACCAAACCGGGGTAAGTTAATTTCCCATCGATGGTACCCAACGCTTCAGCTAATTCGTGGGCGCCTGTATTCGTCCCATTGGGCTTATACTTAAACAGGTGGTTATTGAATCGGATATCCTTTTTTTCTTCACCGTTCAATGAAACGAAATAAAACTGCTCATTTAATTTTTTTATAACCTGGTCATTGCCCAAAGTGGCGCTTTTCATTACCTGGCAGTATTGACACCAGTGCGTGTAAATAAACACAACAATATTGCGCTTTTGTTTTTTTTGAAGCTCAGCCACCTGCTCAAATGAGTAGGCTTTTAGCTGCGCTGTGCTGCTGCATGAAAACAACAGCATGCCGGCAATGGTGATGGATATGTATTTTAACCATTTCATTGATTACAGTTTCAACCTTACTCCTAAAAAGCCCCTGATGCCCTGGTTGGGCGCATATACATAAGATGGATCAAAGGTTAAAGCGTAAGGATTATCGGGCGTAGCCACCACCTGACCCTTGTCATTAAACACCACCTTCTTATCAAAAGGATCGTCAGACCTGGCGATCAGGAAAGGAGTGCTTTTAGCCGGTGTCCAGTTGAGCAGGTTCTTGACACCCGCATATAATTCCAGCTTCTTAAATCCATCATAGGTGAACTGGATATTCTGGATGCTCCACCAGGGAGATTCCGGGTTTCTTGGATCTAAGTCACCCAGCAGGGGTAGCCGCATGGGACTATATACGTTTCCCGTATAATCAATGGAAAGATGCAAGGATCTTATCTTGTAAGAAACAGCCCAGGTGCCTGTAAATTTTTCTGTAAGTATCTGTTGCTCTGTTTTCCCGTTCTCTGTCAGCGTGTTCTCCATCAAAGTTCCACCCACAATAAACTTCAGACCATTTATAAAATTAATATCCGCATTCAGGCTGACTCCCTTGCTGATTGCGTGACCATTCAGGTTGCTATAAGTAATTTGCTCAACATTAGACTCATAATCCGGCACAATACGATTGGTAAACCAGGTATAAAAGGCCGTTGCATCCAAACCAATAAAAGTACCCGAGTTGAAATGCATCTTCCTTACGAAATTAAGATTGGCATTATAAGACCTTTCAGGCTTCAGATCATCTTCCACGATCACATCCCTTGCACCGGTAAGCGCTGCATGATCTTCGGTAAATAAATTCACCACCCTAAAGCCGGTTCCTGCATTCAGTCTTATTATGTTATTATCATTAACAGACCATTTATAAGCTATCCGGGGCGTGTAAATGCTTCCATGAATATTATTATGATCGTACCTGAAACCCAGGAGCAGCTTATGTTTTGGCGCCAGCGTCATTTCGTCCTGTACAAAAATACCCGGCAGCCATGTCTTTTCCGGTTGATTGATGTTATCCGCATTTGCAGTGCCCGGTGTATTATCATCATAGTAAGTATACCGGAGGGCAGTACCAGCCAGCCAATCATGTATACCCATTTGTTTATCCCATACCAGCTGGCCAAAAGCAATTTTTTGATTGGCGATATAAGAGGTGGTTCCGTAACGGCTATCCTGGTCGTGGTTAATAAGCGAAAAAGAAAAAAATAGTTTTTCTTTCAGGGGAAGCTGGTAATTCCCCAGCAGTTCAGCGCGATTGGTATAAATACTTTCTCCGTAAATCTCATTGCCTCCCCGGTAGTGTTTATTCCAACGCATATCTCCACCCCAGCGATCCTCGTACATATATCTTCCTGCAACACTAAACAGGCGATTCTCTTTTCTTTCAAAATTCCATTTTTGAAAAACCGAAATACGGTGCTGCAAGGTAACGTCGGTAAAATAATCGTGATTACGGTCTACCCGGTTTTGAAAATTGAAATAATTAATGCCTGTAAGTACGGTTGCCCTCTTCCCTGCTTTTAATGAAAATCCCAGGTCTGCATTGTACTCTCCCCAGCTAGTAGACATTAGGTCTGCGCTGAGCCGCGGTGCATTTTGAGGTTTTTGCGTGATGATATTGATCAACCCTCCAACGGCTTCACTTCCATATAAAGATGAAGCCGGGCCTTTAACAATCTCAATCCTTTCCACCAGGGAATTAGGAATACCTGAAAGACCATATACTGATCCCAGAGAACTTACGATCGGCATGCCATCAATTAATACCATCGTGTAAGGACCTTCTAAACCATTGATATGAATATCCCCGGTATTACAGATATTGCAATTCAATTGCGGCCTAACGCCATTAATATTCTGCAACGCATCAAATATGCTGGGAGTGGGATTTTTTTTAAAATAGGCGGGCGTATATACTTCTACGGGTACAGGACTTTCGAGACGGCTCACTGCTTTCATCGTTCCGGAGATCACCACATCTTTTAAAGTACCCGCTTTAGCCAGAGCGCTGAGATCGATATTGATGGTAAGGGTTTGGCCTGCACCTACTGTAATTTCTTTGGTATAGCGCTCAAAATTGAGATGGCTTGTAACCAGTTTATATTGCCCGGGACTAATACTATCCAATTGAAAATTGCCCAAACTATCTGTAGCAGTTGCATGATTCGTGTTTTCCAGGAGTATATTAACCCAGGACTCCCCGTTACCATTGCTAACCACTTTTCCTTTTATAGATGCTGATTGCGCCATCAACTGCGAACACCAGCAGCATAACAACGCAATAAAAATAAATCCCCTTTTCATTTCAACGACCAAGTTTACCATACAAAACTATAATAGTTAGGCATACCTAACAAATTTATTTTGAAATATTCTTTTATCTTTGGTACCGTACCTAAATGTAACAGGATGGATTTTTCGTATACAGAAGAGAATTATTTAAAGACAATTTTCAAAATAGGGTTAGACAACGGCACCGAAGAAGCCGGTACTAACGAACTGGCTGCTGCCCTGTCTGTAAAACCCGCGTCTGTAACCGAAATGCTGAAAAAGCTGAAGGCCAAAAAGCTGGTCAATTATGAAAAATACGGGAAAATTAAGCTCACAAAAGGCGGCCGTGAACTGGCCGTTGATGTGATCAGGAAGCACCGGTTATGGGAAACCTTTTTATATGAAAAACTGGAATTCAGTTGGGATGAAGTGCACGAGGTAGCAGAAGAACTGGAGCATATCCGCTCTAAAAAACTGATCAACAGGCTGGACCAGTTTCTTCAATACCCGGAATATGATCCGCATGGGGATCCTATTCCTAACGAGAAAGGTATCTTTCAGAAACAATCCAAGAAAACCCTTTCCAAGGCAGAGCCCGGTACATCCTGTAAAATGGTTGCAGTAAAAGACAATTCAACATCCTTCCTTCAATATGTGGTAAGCCTGGGCCTGGGCATCAACAACAAGATCAAAGTTATAGCCAGGGAAACATTTGACGGCATGATGACTATCGAAATCAACGGGGCAATAAAATCTGTAAGCCAGAAATTTTCCGACAATATTATTGTTATCTAAACTGCCGGCATCAACGGTTATACACAGTGTTTAATACAATACCCTGAACTGGATGGTATGCTCAATGGCCTTCAGTTCTTTTAGCAGCTGCTTATCGTACTCTTTATTGATATCAATAATTACGTACCCGATAGTGGAATTGGTCATTAAATATTGTGCATCGATATTAATGGCATGCTCAGCCAGTACCGTGTTGATATGCGCCATTACACCCGGTACATTTTTATGAATATGAATGATGCGATGCGTTTTTGTTACCGCAGCCAGTTGAAGAGAGGGAAAATTAATACTATGCTGAACAGATCCCCTGTTGATAAAATCTATAATTCGTTGCGAGATAGCTATAACGCCTTTGGCGGATGCTTTCGATGCATCAAAAATAACAATACCTCTTTCGGTACAAAAAGCCACCGGTAATGCCGTTTGCGAGTTACCATAATACCCGATTGTTTTTAACCGCGTAGCTTTTTTGATTCGCTTGCTATCCAACACGGTTCCATCTGCTACCAGGAGGATGCCTGCTTTCTGGATCGTTTTTTCGTCTGCCTCCTGTTCCGGTACCACGGTGAACCCCTCCTGCCTCAGCAATTCTACACTTTCTCCAGGAACATCACCTGCTACAATGGCAATGATCCTGTTCTTGGGATAAGAAATAGAGCCCGGCAATTTGTTGAGGTATAAAAACTCATCGAAGCTGGGCGTGATATGATCGGCCTTTGAAGTAACACTGTTACGGGAAATATTTTCTGTGTAGGCAAAGAATTTCTTAACATGCCCGCTTTCCTTTAATTGAAAGTCAGAATAACCGTCGCCGATACCATAAAGATTTCCTTCCAGTTTTAATTCTTTCATCAGCTTTACCTTTCCCCCCTCCTGGCTTAAAGGATTTGCCGTATCATAACCGATAATAGTACCCTCGTTGTCGAATAAAAAGGTATTGGCGTAGATGTTTTCCTTTTTTATATTAAACTTTTTAACCACCGGGGTGATGAACTCTTTAAACCCACCGGAAACGATCAGCACATCATCTGCATGTTTTTTAAAGAAAGACGCATTTCTCGAAAATGATTTGGACACTTTCTTTTTCAAATGTGTCACCAGCTTTTTAAGATGCTCTTTATTAGCGCCCAGCAATTTTACCCTCTCTGCAAGACTCTCGGAAAAAGATAATTTTCCTTCCATGGCCAGATTGGTATATTCTTCGATCTTTTTGAAGATCTTTTCTTTATCAGGATTATCCTTCAGGGAGATCCTTACTAATTCATCTAATGCCTCTACCTGTGTAAATGTGCTGTCAAAATCAATGATATAATAATTCTTTTGCTTCATAAAGAGCGCTATAGTTCAGTTTGTATGAAATGATCTGTACCCGGAGGTTTCTTCGAAAGAAGCGCAAAAGTAAGCAGAATTGAGAACTCATCTACAAGGATTTTGATGTGGCAGCAAGCAGTCAGTTTGGCTTAATTTATGCTCCATGTGCAATGTATTACTTTATAACTCTTTAAAACTTAACCGATATGCAACAGCCAACCGAAATGACCACATTGAGCCAGGTACTGGAAAAATTAAGACAAAAGGGTGTGGAAAGCGAAATCAAATTAAATGCTGATAAACAAATGGCGTCCGAAAAATTAGGCAAGACCTATCAGCCGGAGGATTTACTCTTGTTTCAGACATTCAGGTTTGAAGGAGATTCGGATCCTGCAGATAACTCAGTGCTTTATATAGTTGAAGATACGCAGGGCAAGATCAGCTACATACTGGATGCCTATGGTGCTTATAGCGATCATGAAGGCCCGGAATTTGACGATTTCATCAAAAAGATTCCTACCGAAGACAGGGAAGACCAGGAACTATTTGTATAAATAAACGCAAACTAAAAAGCCAACAGTTTTAAACCGTTGGCTTTTTAAATTTCTTCACCGTATCGCTTATTTTATTTTCTTAATGTCAGCTTCTTTCCAGAGACCGTCTTTTTGCGCTCTTTTTTTCACTTCCTCAGCGCGTTGTTTGCTGTCCGGGTGAGAGCTTAACATCTTCTGGAATTTAGAAGCCTGTGCTCCGCTTCCGTCGCTCAGGCTGGCCAATGTCATAAATGCATTATAAGCGCCCATTACATTATAACCATGCTTTTTCATAAAATCGTAGCTATAAGTATCGGCATCCGTTTCCTGCTTGCGGCTATGTTTGCTGTCCATCATAGCTTCCGCTAAAGCGCCCAACTGGCTATCAGTTAGCGAGGCGGCCACGCCAGATTGAGAGCTGGCCGCATCTGCTACTGCAGATCTTGTTAAAGCAGCCTTCATCGCATCTTTAGAGTCGTGGTTTTTAACATGCCCGATTTCGTGACCAATTACTGCCAGCAACTCATCGTCGCTCATGATATCCATCAAAGAAGAAAATACCCTTACGCTGCCGTCTGCACAGGCAAACGCATTAATATCAACCACCTTGTATACTTTGTAGTTAAGATTCAGCCCGTCTTCAGATTTGTGCTTACCAAAAATTTTGTTTAAACGAACCGTGTAAGGATCATTCGCATCAGCTACGGGATTGTGCTCGTCCATCCATTTAACGCCGGCAGCCGCATCACGTGCTGCATCTGCATCACTGTACGCAACCGCTTTTACGCCTTTTCCTACCGCTCCGATAGCTTTTGTATTCACTCTTAGCTGCGCATTGGCAACACCTGCCAACATAGCAATGGCCATTAAAGAAAGCCCCATTCTTTTCATAAGTAAAAATGCTTTTAGGATTTAAGATTTAAATATTGGCCGCGAAATTAAAGATTTGCCAACTTCAATCCCAATTACATTTATATTATTTTTTATGCGATTTATCAGCGGGGTCCTGCTTTTTTAAATCTTCTTTGCTGGAGGGATGATGCGGAAAACCAGGAAGGTCCTGGTCTATTTTCGGATCCTTACTTTCTTTCACTTCTTTGGGAGCGTCTATTGGATCTGTAGACTTCTTTGTTGTTTTCGACATAACTGATCATTTACCCAATAGCGCAAAAAACCATGCCGGAAAGAAACTATATCTTAAAAATAGCATCCTTTCCAATAAGGTAGTAGCTATTAGTATCGCTGGCCTGGTGCCCGGTATATAAGCCCGTAAAAAGACTAAAGGCGGGTAAGATAATTTGCTGTTGCCCCACGATAAAACAAGGGAGCCTTAAGGTTTGCCGCGCCCGGCCGGCCATTGCATAACCCGGATGAATATGTCCGCTTATCATAAATGTATCCGCCTCTTTCCCTGGTTCATGTATAATAGTGAATGGTTCCAGCCAATGCCTTCTCTCAGTCAATACAATATCGAGAGCCCGGTAATCTATATTCAAAAGTTTGTCGTGGTTTCCAGGCACCAAAACGAAAGCTACACTGCTATACTGCTGACACCGAGGGCGAATATTCGTCGGTCGGCGGCACG
>JBCNOR010000154.1:0-9804 GCA_039593785.1 Niabella sp.
TATTCATTGGCAACATGTATCACAAGGGCCATCTGTAGACCGTGCCTTTATTTTCCTTATTTTAGTATTTCTGCATAACTGTTATTATTAATTGAATTATATGAAAATTGCCCTGCCACTCTTCCTGTTGTGCTTAGGAACGATCCCTTACTTTGCACAAAGCCAGCAAAAGCCCAACTATTCCCAAACAATAGCGGGGGTTCACGTCAACTATCATGAAGACTCAGTGGGCAATTACATACTTCCGGATCCTTTGCTCCTGAAAAACGGGCAGCGCGTTACTACGGCCGGCCAATGGATGAAGCAAAGAAGACCTGAAATACTTTCGCTTTTTGAAAACCTGCAATTCGGAAGAACACCTGAACTGCCAATGGCCCCCTCATTTAAAATAACCGAAGCCAATGGCATTGCCCTGGCTGGAAAAGCCATTCGAAAACAGGTAACCATCTATCTTTCAAAAGACACCAGCGGTCCCAAAGCACACCTGCTATATTACCTGCCAGCCAACACCAATCGTCTTCCGCCGCTTTTATTAGGGCTTTCCTTTGTAACCAATGCGATGGCGGTTGAAGATGCTGCCATCGCCTTTGACAGCGCCTGGGAAAAGGGACAACAAGTATTAGAAACCAGTTCCAATTTTAAGAAAGTGCCTATCGCTTCCTTTATCGACGCAGGCATTGGCTATGCTACTGTTTATTATGGAGATATCGAGCCCGATTTTAAAGGTGGACTTATAGACGGCGTAAGAAAACAATTTTTAAAAGACGGGCAACAAAATTTTGCCGCTGATGAGTGGGGCGCTATATCGGCCTGGAGCTGGGGCCTGAGCCGTGTTATGGATTACCTGCAAACCGACAAAGACATAGACCATAAGCGAATTGCCCTCAATGGCGCATCCCGCCTGGGCAAAACAGTATTATGGACCGGGGCACGGGATACACGTTTTACGTTGATCATTGCGAGCATTTCGGGAGAAGGCGGCGCTGCTTTAAGCCGTCGCAACTATGGCGAAACCATTCAAATGATCACCGATACCAGTCGTTATTATTACCAGTTTGCTCCCAACTATCATAGCTTTTCCAAACGGGCTAATGATTTACCCATGGATAGCCATATGCTTATAGCGCTGATAGCTCCTCGTCCCCTGTTACTGCAAACCGGTAATGAAGATTATTTCTCCGATCCCAAAGGCGAATTCCTGGCTGCAAAGGCGGCTGAACCAGTTTATCAGCTATTACAACAAAAGGGGCTCAACAAAACGAACATGCCTTCTGCCGGCGACACTACTATGCTGAATACATTGGGGTATTATATGCACCAGGGCGGACATACCATTTTACCGGAGGATTATAAAATATTTATTCGCTTTATACAAAAACACCTGATGAAAAACGAATAACAGATACTCCACACTTTTTAATAAAAGCGCATTCATCAGGCCCGGGAATGTATCTACGCCCTTCGACAGACAAAGCCCGATCGATCACCGATTGGAGCTTTAGCCGTATCCCTGCTTTCTTTTACCGCAACGGGCTATATGACTACCTGTTAAAAATGAGGCAGCTAATCAAACAGTACCTGCCACCCGGGGTCCTGGTAAGCCCTAAAACACATGGCCACCTGCGCTTCGTTATTTTTTTCTGTGGCCAGGGGCGGTAACGCATCTAAATTAAAATAATCACTTTCCAGGGTTTCTATATTGGGAACAAACGCTCCTCCCTTCAATTCGCAAAGCACAAATACCTTGCATACATTATAGGCATAAGGCGGATCATTATGGTGATTCCGATCCTGCACCGCGATAAGGCGCACAGCTTCCACATCCAGGCCAGCTTCCTCTTTTACTTCTTTTTCAGTGTTGGTTTTAATAGTTTCCAGTACATCTACCCACCCGCCAGGCAAAGACCATTTACCATTCCGCTCTTTTACCAACAATATCTTTCCCTGCTGAAAGATGGCTGCCCTGCTATCTAATTTAGGCGTTTGAAAACCCTGCTCATTACAAAAAAGGTCCTTTACTTTTTCGAGGGGGAGGTCTGCCGCAGCACTCATCATTTCAGCAGCTATATGCCGTATCCTTTCAAACCGCTCCTTATCAAAATCATCACGCGTATAGGTAAGCCCGGCCTGTGCTATAAACTGGAGCTCTTTTACCCAGTTCAGCCAATTGGGTTGAGAAAGCTTTTTCATGCCCCCGAAATTAGGACGAATCATCCGTGAGATCAAATGTTTTGAAACAGCGATGCAATATATTTTTTTGCGCCTATGTCCGATGTTAATACCTTTGCCGCGATGAAACTTTTTACACTTGTATTCAGCTTTTACCTCATGGTGGTTTCTTTGCTGCCCTGTAGTGATGCGCGTAACGAGTGTACCGAGGTATCGCAGCAAACGCAGATAGAACAGGCATCCGGACATAGTCATCAAAATGACCACAATGATGTTTGCAGTCCGTTTTGTACCTGCACCTGCTGTAATGTTATCGCTGGTTTTGCTTTGCAACCGCTTAAGGCAATAGACCTGAAGCCTGTTCTAAAAGGAACGCCGCAATATCCTATCCATCATACCTTTTTTATTTCCGCTTACTTCGGAAATATCTGGCAGCCGCCAAAGATCAATGCTTAGTATGTAGTTTTTTTCTTGTGCCCCATACACATCCATGCTCTTTCGCTGAGCCAGGATTTTTGTATCGATTCGTCGCGCGCACCGGTCATTTCCCTGCTTCGCCAAGGGCTGACCTATCCAATCGTATTGCATATTAATCATATTTCAAATGCTAGATAAAATTATCCGGTTCAGTATAAAGAACAAACTTGTCATTGGCATTATGACCCTGCTGCTGGTCATCTGGGGTTTATGGAGTGCCTCCAGGCTGCCCATTGATGCAGTGCCTGATATTACCAATAATCAGGTTCAGATCATTACCGTATGCCCTACCCTGGCCGGCCAGGAAGTAGAGCAACTGGTTACTTTCCCCATTGAAAGAAGCATCGCCAATATTCCCGGCCTTGAAGAAACCAGGAGCATTTCCCGTTTCGGCCTCTCGGTAATAACAGTAGTTTTTAAAGAAGGTATAGATATCTATTTTGCCCGGCAACTGGTCAATGAAAAATTAAAACAGGCTGAATCCAGCATCCCTAAGGGTATTGGCACACCGGAGCTGGGCCCGCTAAGTACCGGGCTTGGGGAAGTGTACCAGTACATTATCCACCCAAAAAAAGGAAGTGAAAATAAGTACAATGCCAAAGACCTGCGCGCCATGCAGGACTGGATCGTAGCCCGGCAACTATATGGCACGCCTGGCATTGCTGAGGTCAACAGCTTTGGCGGACAGCTGAAACAATACGAGGTAGCAGTGAATCCCGATCACTTAAAGGCAATGGGTGTCAGCATACCCGATATCTTCAGCGCTCTTGAACAGAATAACCAGAATACAGGCGGCGCCTACATTGATAAAAAGCCCAATGCCTATTTCATACGGGGTATTGGTTTGGCCACCAGCCTGGAAGACATCAAAAATATAGCGGTAAAAACGGCCGGCAATATCCCCATTTTTGTAAAAGATGTTGCCGATGTCCGTTATGGAAGCGCTGTACGTTATGGCGCATTAACTTACAACGGGGAAGTGGATGCAGTGGGCGGTGTGGTAATGATGCTGAAGGGAGAGAACAGCAACGAAGTTGTAAAACGCATCAAAGCAAAACTCCCCACGATACAGCAATCCCTACCGGCTGATGTAATTATAGAGCCTTATCTGGACCGGACCGACCTGGTAGGCCGGGCCATTAAAACAGTGGAGAAAAACCTGGTAGAAGGCGCCCTGATCGTGATCTTTGTGCTGGTTATTTTCCTGGGCAACCTGCGTGCCGGGCTGATCGTAGCCTCCGCTATTCCCTTATCCCTGTTATTTGCATTGGCCATGATGCATATTTTTGGCGTAAGCGCCAATCTGATGAGCCTGGGCGCTATTGATTTTGGATTAATTGTTGACGGGGCCGTTATCATTGTGGAAGCTACCCTGCACCACCTTGGCCTCCGGAAGTCTACACAAAAGCTCACACAATCAGAAATGGATGAAGAAGTATGGGTATCTGCCTCCAAAATCAGGAGCAGCGCGGCTTTTGGCGAGATCATCATCCTGATCGTTTATATACCCATTCTTACATTAACAGGTATAGAAGGAAAAATGTTTCGTCCTATGGCACAAACCGTAGGCTTCGCTATCCTGGGAGCGCTGATCCTTTCGCTTACGTATATCCCTATGATGTGTGCGCTTTTTTTACCGAAAAAGCCCAATCATAAAAAGACCTTCAGCGACAAAATGATGGATGTCCTGCAACGCTGGTATCAGCCATTACTGCAAAAGGCAATACAGGTCAAATACTGGCTGGTAGCTGCTACTATTGCGGTCTTCGCGGTTTGCATATTCCTGTTCAGCCGGATGGGCGGAGAATTTATTCCCCAACTCCAGGAGGGCGACTTTGCCTTTCACTGCATCCTGCCCCAGGGCAGCTCATTGAATCAAAGTATAGAAACTTCCATGCAGGCCTCCCGGATCATTAAGCAATTTGACGAAGTAAAAATGGTAGTAGGTAAAACCGGCGCTGCGGAAGTACCAACTGATCCTATGCCACCCGAAGCTTCTGACCTGGTCATCATTTTAAAACCTGTTCAGGAATGGAAGTCTGGCAGAAATTATACCGAGCTGGCTGACGCTATCATGGAAAAGCTGGAAGTAATTCCCGGTATCTTTTTTGAAAAAAATCAGCCGATACAAATGCGCTTTAACGAGCTGATGACCGGTATCAGGCAGGATGTGGCTGTAAAGATCTTCGGGGAAAATATGGACACCCTTGCCCGGCTGGGTAAAGAAGCCGCTGAAGTGATCCAGTCAGTAAAAGGCGCTACCAGTCCGCAGGTGGAAAAGGTGGGCGGTTTGCCGCAGATCAATATCGAGTATGATCGTACCCGTATTGCTAACTACGGGTTAACGGTGCAAGGCGTTAACGACATAGTAAGCACCGCTTTTGCGGGAAAAACTGCCGGGGAAATTTATGAGAATGAGCGCCGGTTTGACCTGGTGGTTCGCCTCGACAGCACCTACCGCAGCAGTATGGATGATGTAAGCAATTTAATGGTTCCTACCAATACGGGCATACAGGTACCGCTGTCACAGGTAGCCTCTGTTAATTATAAACTTGGGGCTGCACAAATCAGCCGTGAAGAAAGCAAACGCCGTATCGTTATAGGCTTTAATGTATCCGGCAGGGATGTGGAAAGTGTAGTAACGGATATACAAAAACAATTGGCTACAAAAGTTCAATTACCTTCGGGATACTATTTTACTTATGGAGGCCAGTTTCAAAACCTCAAAGAAGCCAGCGACCGGCTGCGTATTGCCGTACCGGTATCCTTGCTGTTAATATTCGTGTTACTCTATTTCACTTTTCACTCCGTCAAGCAAGCCGGACTCATATTTACAGCGATCCCTATGAGCGCTATCGGGGGCATTTTTGCCCTGCTGCTTCGGGGCATGCCTTTTAGCATCAGTGCCGGCATCGGCTTTATTGCGTTATTTGGTGTGGCGGTATTAAACGGCATCGTACTGATCGGCACTTTCAATCAGCTGGAAAAAGAAGGCTGGGCCGATATATTGAAACGGGTGATCGAAGGCACCAAGATCCGCCTGCGTCCCGTATTAATGACCGCAACCGTTGCATCGCTGGGCTTCCTGCCCATGGCTATCAGCACAGGAGCTGGAGCCGAAGTACAGAAACCATTGGCTACTGTTGTAATCGGAGGATTGCTGACCGCAACCTTCCTGACTTTATTTGTCCTGCCACTCCTGTACATCATTTTTAATACAAAGTTCCACTTTAAAAAGATCTCAAACATGAAAGCCACTGTTGTTATGCTCCTGCTATGCCTTACCGGATTCACTTCCTTACGTGCACAACAGCGCATCACTATTAACGAGGCAGTAGCAACTGCAATAAAAAATAACCAGCAGATAGCCATTAACCAGTCTGAAATACGAAGCGCCACACTGAATGTGCGTACGGCCAACGATATTCCCAAAACGGGCCTGTTTGCAGAAAATGAAGATTTACGTCCCTCAGATAACAAAGGCATATTAAAGATTGGCATTTCTCAAAGCATTGCCTGGCCCGGCCTTTATGCGGCACGCAAGCAATACCTCACCTCTCAATTGAAGTATGCCGAACTCAACAGGGATGCACTCAATGCAGTGATCAGAAGAGATGTAAGAGCTGCCTATTATGCCCTGTGGTACCTGCAGGATAAACAGGAGCTGTATGAAAGCCTCGATAGCATTTATTCTGATCTATTAAGAGCAACGGACCTGAGATTGCGCACGGGAGATGTGGCAAAGCTGGACAAGATCGCGGCTGAAGCCAGGTTACGGGAAACACAGGCTTTTGTGGAGCAGAATAAAAAAGATATGGTTTTGCAACAGCAACAGCTGATGATTTTGCTGAATCAAAATGAATGGATGCTGCCGGTTCGCAGCTCACTTGAAAAGCTAGCTATTAATGTACCGGAGCGTAGCAGTCTGCATCCATTGTTGCAACTGCAGGAGCAAAATATAGTTATAGCTTCTTCGAACATTGCAGTTCAAAAGAACACCAATAAACCCGATTTCTCCGGCAGGTTTTTCAGCCAGCGGGTATGGGGTGCCAAAGATCCATTCACCGGCTTCTCCGTAAGCGCCGCTATCCCTTTATTCGGAGCAGGAGCTAACCGAAACAAAGTAAAAGTAGCAGAGGCAGAGAGAACCGTAGCTGAACAATCATTAGCCTATCAAACGCAACTTCTGCAAACGCAGAAAGCATCAGCCCTAACGACTATAGAAAAAAACAGGGCCCTGGTTGGTTTTTATGAAAGTTCGGGATTAAGTCAGGCTGAAGAAATCATCAAAGCAGCCGGGTTAAGTTACCGGGCGGGAGAGATCAGCTTTGCAGAGCTCAGCCAGTTCCTGGGCCAGGCCATCGGTATCCGGCAAAGCTACCTGGATGTATTGAACGAATACAACCAATCCGTTATCCAATTCAATTACTACAATAATCAATAATAACAATGAAGATCATCTATATATTAATAACCGGTATCATAACCATCGCTTCGTTTACCGGCTGTAGCAATAAGCAGCAGAATGACCAGGAAACGGCAGAAACCAAAGCATCTAAAGAGCCAGCCGCCGGCGAAGCGGACCATGAAGATGCGGGAACATCAACCATTGCCACTATTACTACAGAACAGATGAAAACTGCGGGCATTACCCTGGGCAATTTTGAAAATAAAAACCTGACGGCAGTCATTAAGGCCAACGGTGCATTGCGCGTGCCGAACAATAACAAGGCCAATGCCACTTCCCTTTATGGTGGAGTAGTCAAAACACTTAGGGTACAAATGGGCGACCATGTAAGCAAGGGGCAGGTGATCGCAACCATAGAAAATCCACAGTTTATACAATTGCAGGAAGAATACCTGACCATTGGCAGTCGTATTACGCTTGCCGAGCAGGAGATGCAACGCCAGAAGGAATTAAATGAGGGTAATGCCGGAGCTTTAAAGAACCTGCAAAACGCCTCTTCAGAACTTAACGCTCTGCGTACCCGTAAGGCTTCCTTATACCGGCAGATACAGTTAATGGGGATCAACCCTTCCGGCGTAAATGCATCCAATTTAAGAGCTTCATTAGCAGTTACCAGCCCCGTTAGCGGCACCGTTAGCGCCGAATTTGCCAAGATAGGCAGTTATGTAGATGTATCTTCGCCGGTTGTGGAAATCGTCAACAACAGCCTGCTTCATCTTGACCTGCAGGTTTTTGAAAAAGATCTGCCCTATATCAAAATAGGCCAGGCTGTCAACTTTACGCTAACGAATAATCCTACCAATACCTACACGGCAAAAGTATTCAACATCGGCTCTTCTTTCGAAAATGAAAGTAAAACCGTTGCCGTTCACTGCACCGTAACAGGTAATAAAACCGGGCTGATAGATGGCATGAATATTACCGGCATGATCAGCATTGATAATGTGACCGCGGCTACCGTACCCAATGAGGCCATTGTAGAGGCCGATGGCAAAAATTACATCTTTATTCAAGCGGGAAAAGATTTTGAGAAGCTTAATGAGCATGAACATAAAGCCGGCGAAAACCATACAATAAAAGAAGAAAAAAACACAATAAGTTTTGAAAAAATAGAAATAGCCAAAGGCGTTTCGGAACTGGGCTATACAGCTGTTACTCCTGTAAAAGATATACCCGCCGGCGCAAAGCTGGTTACCAGGGGAGCCTTCTTTATCAATGCCAAACTATCTAATGCAGGAGACCACGAACATTAAAACACCGATTATGAACTGGTTAAAAATTTATTTACCTATCTATCTACTCTGCTATTTTTGCATTGCCTTTATCTTACCAACCCCATGTGCTTACCGGCAAACAGGTATATGGAGCAGTATAACTTCCATATCTGCAAACCACTAAAAGATTATTATTATGAAACATCAGCATCAATACAATTCGAAAGGTGAGCAAATATGCTGTACACAGGAAGAAAAAGTGTATGCACAGGCTGGCGCCCGGGATCTCGTCAAAGATGCATCCCCTAAGCAAGAACACGATCATGATCATGAGCACGCCAATGGCGACGGGCATGATCATAATGGCACAGATCAAACAATCTTCCAGATGTTTTTGCCTGCATGCATTTCTTTCGTTCTTTTACTTGCAGGTATTATACTCGACAACTGGCTGGCACAACCATGGTTTACGGGTTGGGTGCGAATCGGACTATATATATCAGCCTACCTACCAGTAGGATTGCCTGTTATGAAGGACGCGGCCATAAGTATTAGCAAGGGAGAGATATTTTCGGAGTTCCTCCTGATGAGTATTGCTACCATCGGCGCATTCATTATACAGGAGTATCCTGAAGGTGTAGCCGTTATGCTATTCTATACAGTTGGCGAAGTATTTCAAACCCTGGCTGTATCGAGGGCTAAACGCAATATTAAAGCACTGCTGGATCAGCGTCCTGATGAAGTCACCGTTATCAGAGCGAATAAGCCTGTTACTATAAAAGCTGAACAGGCGGCTATTGGCGATATTATACAGTTAAAACCCGGTGAAAAACTCGGCCTGGACGGAGAACTTATTTCTGAAACGGCCTCATTTAATACTGCAGCCTTAACAGGCGAAAGCAGGCCTGACACCAAATCAAAAGGATCACCTGTTCTGGCCGGTATGATCAACCTGAATACGGTAAGCCAGGTAAAGGTAAGCACAGCCTATACCGATAGTAAGCTTAGCAAAATACTGGATCTGGTGCAAAACGCTACTGCCCAGAAAGCTCCAACCGAGCTATTCATCCGCAAGTTTGCAAAAGTATACACCCCCATTGTTGTTTTTCTTGCAATAGGCATATGTATTATTCCCTACTTTTTTGTTGATGGTTATGTATTCAGGGAATGGCTATACCGCGCCCTCATATTCCTGGTAATTTCCTGTCCCTGTGCATTGGTGATTTCTATACCATTAGGTTATTTTGGTGGCATCGGGGCCGCCAGTCGCAATGGAATCTTATTTAAAGGCAGTAATTTCCTTGATATCCTGGCCAATGTCCGGCATGTAGTGATGGATAAGACAGGCACCATGACAGAAGGCGTTTTCAAGGTGCAGGAAGTAGTGATTCGACCTGGGTTCGATAAAGACCAGATCATCAAGCTGGTAAATGTCCTGGAAAGTATCAGTTCTCACCCGGTAGCCACTGCTATACA
>JBCNOR010000155.1:0-9729 GCA_039593785.1 Niabella sp.
CCCTGGGAAGAATTCAACACGGCATATCTGCATAATGATTATCTACAGACTTGTTCGCTCGGAATACCATGATGACCTTTCGGGCTATGGTGCTTTTTTGTACGGGGGACGCTGGAATAATAAAGGGCAGTACGCGCTTTACGGCGCAGAGCACATTTCACTTGCCGTTTTGGAGATTGTTGTAAACTATGATAGAACAACGGCTTCGCTCCTGCCCTCCTACCACCTGGTAGAGCTTTCGGTGCCCGATGAGGAAATTATTGAAATAGACCGCTCGGCTCTGAAAAAGAAATGGAGCGAGGATACAGACTACACCAGGTATATTGGCGATGAATTTTTGCAATCCAGATCTGACCTGGTACTGAAAATACCCTCGGCGGTTATACCCGAAGAAAACAACTATTTATTGAATCCCGGTCATAAAGATTTCAAAAAGGTTGTTATAGATAGCAGCAGGCGTTACGGATTGGACAACCGGTTGTTTTAAAGTTAGCGTACTTCAAACCAAACCGCTTTTGTTGCATCCCAGGAGCCGCTATAATTGATAAACAATTCTTCGCCGGCTTTTATTTTCCTTACGGTTTTGATGGTGATGGTATTTTGATCATAGTCCATTTCATAATCGCAGTTACTCTTGTAGGAATGGTTATAAACAGGCACCCAGCCAAGTGCCATACAACATTGATCAGTGCCGTCCCCCCATTCAAAAATATAATCATGTAACAGGGTTTGATCCAGCAATACCCTTTCTTTGGCAGACATAACTAAAACCGGGGCGATCTCTACAACAGATCCTTTTGAAATATCTTCGGAGGTGAAAACACCTTTCCCCATTTTTTCTGTTTCTGCTATATACAAACAATGCGCTATCAAGTCGATTGATTTTCGGACAAAAATAATTGTTCGATTGCTTTTATCGCAAACAAACAAGGTAATGCCTTTTAAACAGTTCTAAACCTGCCCATTGCCCTGGTAGTTTCTTCTATATTAATTTATCAAAAAATACGTATAAGGAGTTTCCTGCATAATTGAAGTTCGTAAATTTGGCGAATGCAATTGGAAGAAGACGAAATATCCATACCAGCACAATTCGAAAAGATATTAGAGTCAGGCAAGAGATCTGAAATTAAAGAATTTCTTGACGACCAGAATATCAGCGATGTAGTAGACCTGGTATACGAATTCCCCGAGCATGAGGCGCTGATCATTGCCAACATGTCCGTTCACCGTGCTGTGAACGTCTTCAAGTTGCTGGAAGTTCTGGAACAGAAAAGCATTATACAGGAACTGCCCCCCAGCTATACAGCGGCCCTCCTGAACGAATTGCCCGCAGATGACCGTACCGATTTTTTGGAAGAGCTTCCCTCCAATGCCGTAAGAGAGCTCATTAAATTGCTTGATCCTGAGGAAAGAAGGGTTACCCTGTCCTTACTGGGTTATCCCGAAAACAGCATCGGGCGTTTGATGAACCCTGACTATGTATATGTTTATTCCCATAATACCGTTGAGGAGGTTTTTGGCATCATCAGGAAGTATGGGAAAAACAGTGAGGCCATCAACGTTATTTATGTAATTAACCAGGCTGGTGAATTGCTGGACGATATCAGGATAGGCGAATTTATTTTAAGTTCTCCTGATACCAGGGTATCAGAACTGATGGATGAAAGAGTTATATCGTTGAAGGCTTATGACGACCAGGAATCGGCCAGTGAAATCTTTAAGATGAATAACAGGGTGGCTTTACCGGTTGTAAGCGAAAGCAACAAATTACTCGGCATTGTTACCATAGATGATATCCTTTGGGTAGCTACTGAAGAATATAGTGAGGATATGCAGAAAATGGGGGGAACACAGGCATTTGAGGAGCCCTACCTTGATATCCCCTTATTAAGGCTTTTTCGAAAACGTATTCCCTGGCTGGTGGTTTTATTTTTAGGAGAAATGCTGACGGCTACGGCTATGGCTTTTTTTGAAGATGAGATTGCCCGGGCAGTGGTGTTGGCGTTGTTTATTCCATTAATTATAAGCAGCGGTGGCAACAGCGGGTCCCAGGCTTCTACCCTGATTATCCAGGCGATGGCTGTTGGCGAAGTGTATATCAGCGACTGGTGGCGGGTTATGCGCCGCGAGATCATTTCCGGAATTTTATTGGGTACCGTTCTGGGTATCATTGGCTTTTTACGCATTTTTGTTTTTCATATTGTAACACCATCCTTATACGGAGAACATTGGCTGCCATTAGCTTTTACATTAGGGTTAACCCTATTGGGTGTTGTGCTTTGGGGTACGCTATCGGGTAGCATGCTTCCTATATTGCTGAAAAAAATGGGCGCCGACCCGGCGGTGAGCTCCGCACCTTTTGTTGCTACCCTCGTGGACGTAACAGGCCTGATCATCTACTTCTCTATGGCCTTCATGTTGTTAAAGGGCACACTTCTTTAATTAACAATAAAACTTTTTGCCTATATAACTTTAAGCAACTGAGGTATTCTGCGCAAACGGTTGCGCAGAATCTTAAAAACCTTATTTTCGCCTACCTAAAAACTTTATACTATGTGCGGCATTGTAGGCTATACGGGCACCAGGCAGGCTTATCCCGTTATCATCAAAGGATTAAAAAGATTAGAATATCGTGGCTATGACAGCGCCGGAGTAGCGCTCCAACAAAAAGACGAGGTTACTATTTATAAGAAAAAAGGTAAGGTTGCCGACCTGGAAGAAAGCATTGGCACCAGCAATGTGGCCGGAACTACCGGCATAGGCCATACCCGTTGGGCTACCCACGGTGAGCCTAATGACAAAAATGCTCATCCTCATTATTCCGCAAGCGGCAAAATTGCCATGATACATAATGGCATTATTGAGAACTATGCACAGTTAAAATCTGAACTTTCTAAAAAGGGATATACATTTAAAAGTGATACCGATACGGAAGTGCTTTTGAATTTTATTGAGGAGATCAAAACCAACAACGAGTGTACCCTGGAAGAAGCCATCAGGATCGCCTTAAAACGTGTTACCGGTGCCTACGTAATCCTGTTAATTGACAATGAAAATCCGGACACTATTATCGCGGCACGTAAGGGCAGCCCGCTGGTGATTGGTGTTGGTAAAGGCGAACATTTCTTAGGCTCTGATGCTTCCCCGATGTTGGAATACACCAAGGAAGTGGTGTATGTAAACGACTATGAACTGGCGATAGTAAAACCTGACGAACTTATTTTAAAAAACCTTGGCAACGAAAAGATCACCCCTTATGTGCAAAAACTAGACCTGGAGCTGGCAGCGATAGAAAAAGGCGGCTACGATCATTTCATGCTGAAAGAAATTTTTGAACAACCTACTACTATTTATGATTGTCTGCGTGGAAGATTGGATGCTGCGGCGGGAACCATCACCATGGCAGGTATACAACAATACGCAGAGCAGATCATCAATGCCAATCGCATTGTAATTATTGCCTGTGGCACCAGCTGGCATGCCGGCTTGGTGGCTGAATATATTATTGAGGATTTATGCAGGATTAATGTTGAAGTGGAATATGCTTCGGAATTCAGGTATCGCAATCCTGTAATTAATAAGGGCGATGTTATTATCGCTATCAGCCAAAGCGGCGAAACAGCCGACACCCTGGTAGCTATAGAAAGCGCCAAAGAAAAAGGAGCCATAATTCTTGGTGTAGTAAACGTTGTAGGATCTTCTATAGCGCGCGCGTCTCATGCGGGAGCTTATACGCATGCCGGTCCTGAAATAGGTGTGGCATCCACCAAAGCTTTTACCGCTCAGTTAACGGTACTTATGATGATTGCCTTAAAAGTGGGCTACATGAAAGGCACTTTATCCAATGAGAGATATAGAAGACTGTTAAATGAACTGGATGCAGTTCCCGAAAAAGCAGCCTGGGTGTTAAATCACCACGATCATATAAAAGCAATAGCCGAAAAATACAAGGATGCCCGCGACTTTTTATACCTGGGACGCGGCTACAATTTCGCCATTGCTTTGGAAGGCGCGCTGAAACTCAAAGAAATCTCTTATATACATGCAGAAGGATATCCGGCAGCAGAAATGAAGCATGGTCCTATTGCATTGGTTGATGAACATTTACCCGTGGTATTTGTAGCTACCAAGGATGTTTACCATGAGAAGGTGGTGAGTAATATGCAGGAAATAAAAGCGAGAAAGGGAAAGCTTTTGGCGGTAATTACCGAAGGCGATGAAATATCAAAAAGCATCTGTGATGATGTTATGATTGTTCCTGAAACAGATGAAGTTATTGCGCCGCTTATTAACGTTATTCCGCTGCAACTACTCTCCTATTATATAGGCGTAGCCAAGGATTGCAATGTAGACATGCCGCGTAACCTGGCTAAAAGCGTTACCGTAGAGTAGCCTGCCAGCAACTTTTTAAAAACAAAATTTCATTCTCCATACAACCTTCTGCCGTATATAAATGAATCAAATAAAAAAGCACAAAGCAGACCAACTGGGATACAATTTTATACCTGCAGCATTTTTACCGGAAGGCAAAAATGAATATTATTTAAGATTTCAGCAAAATCCGGCCAATGATTACAGGCCGCTCACCAAACAGGAAATCACTATACTTCAATCTAACCGCAACAGGGCCGGGAACTGGGATGATGTGTTAGTGCGGGATGGCATAGACATACATTTGATTGAAGAATGTACGTTTTACGGACTGGTTCGTATAGGTAAGCTGGAGCAGTATTTTCTTGAGTTCAGTGAAGTAAAATTTCCTGTTGGGCTATATCACAGCCAGATTGTGAGTTGCGATATAGGAGATAATGTATCTATCAGCAATGTAAAGTTCCTGGGTCATTATATCATTGAAGAAGACGTGATCATTGCGAATGTAAATGAGATGAGCTGCACCTCGCATGCTAAATTTGGAAATGGCATATTGAAAGAGGGTGAGCAAGAAAGCGTTAGGATATGGATGGAGTTATGTAATGAAAATGGCGGCAGAAAAGTATTACCCTTTGACGGTATGTTGGCGGGTGATGCCTGGTTATGGACAAAATACCGGGGCGACCAAAAGCTGATGCACGCGTTTCAACAGTTCACTGAAAAAAAATTTGATGCCATTCATGGATATTACGGCACCGTAGGCAAAAGAACGGTGATCAAAAATACCCATATTATTAAGGATGTTAAAATTGGCACAGACGCCTATGTTAAAGGTGCCAACAAACTGAAGAACCTTACGATTAATTCGAACGAAAAAGCCAAGTCGCAAATTGGTGAAGGATGCGAAATGGTAAATGGTATCATGGGTGTTGGCAGCAGGGCCTTTTATGGCGTAAAAGCCGTTCGCTTTATTTTATCTCCTTTCTCCCAGTTAAAATATGGCGCCAGGCTGATCAACTCTTACCTGGGTGAAAACGCTACCGTTTCCTGCTGCGAGGTTTTAAATTCATTAATATTCCCCGCCCATGAGCAGCATCATAACAATTCGTTCTTATGCGCAGCGCTGGTAATGGGCCAAAGCAATATGGCTGCAGGCGCTACCATTGGCTCCAATCATAATTCGAGAGGCGCAGATGGTGAACTGCAGGCCGGACGCGGGTTTTGGCCGGGCCTTTGCGTAAGCCTGAAGCATAATTCCAGGTTTGCATCGTTTGCCATGATCGCAAAAGGTAATTATCCGGCCGAACTAAATATTCCTTTCCCGTTTGCGCTTATCAGCAACGAAGAAAGCAGTAATAAGCTGGTTATTATGCCCGCTTATTGGTTCCTGTATAACATGTATGCCATTCAAAGAAACGAGAGAAAATTTGCAGAAAGAGATAAAAGAATAAATAAAGAGCAAGCGCTGGAATTTAACTGCCTCGCACCGGATACAGCAAACGAAATTTATAAATCACTTCAGCTGTTAGAATTATTTACAGGAAAAGCTTTTTACAAGGAAAACCAAATAGTAGGCAGTGATGCTGAATTTACAGCCAAAGGGAAGTCTTTGCTGGAACACAATTCCCCGATAGTGGCTAAACTAAATGTGCTTGCCTCAGGCTTTGAAAACTCAAAAAGAGAAGTACAAATCATTAAAGTTCAGCAAGCCTATAATGTGTATAAACGCATGCTATGGTTTTATGCGGGAAGTGAGATTATCAAATACGTTAGTGAACACAACTACGACAATTTTTTAAACCTGGTCCACAACAGCAAGCTTACCGGCGATTTACAGGAATGGATTAATGTAGGAGGCCAGCTTATTGCTAAAGACCAGTTAGACAACCTCCTGGATCGTATCAGAAACGGAAATGTAACAGGATGGGATCAAATACACCAGTTTTACAATGAACAAGGGCAACAGTACCATTTGCAAAAAATGTTACATGCATTATCGTTGTTAATAAAAACCGGTGCTCTCTCTTACGATAAAATAGATATCAGCTATCTTAAAAGTCTTTTCCAACAAACCTTGGAAACCAAGGAATGGATCACCCAAAGTGTTTATAGCTCGAAAGAGAAAGACTATAAAAACACTTTTAAGAATATGGTGTATGACACCAAAGAGGAAATGGAAAGTGTATTAGGTTCTTTTGAAAGCAATACTTTTATTATACAGCAAAACGAGGAACTAAGTTCGTTTACAAAACAGGTAAAGGCGCTGCTTTAACATCCGTCAGCTATAATCAAACAGCCTTAGCCTTGAACGACCAGGTAATGGTAAACCGGGCGACCAGGTCACCTGCGGGGTTTTTCCCTTCAGAATAGGCGGTTAAAACCTGTGGCTGGCTGGTTTCAATAGCTGTTACAATCGCTTTCCTGAATTCTTTACCACCCGTGCAGGTAAACCTGGTTATATCAGTGGCTTTCTTAAAATACTCGGCTTCCATTTTTACAACGAGCATCGATACCGCGGGTTTTCTTTTATAAACATGCGCCATCGCCAATGCCCCGGTGCTCAGCTCTGCAGCCATAGCAAGACAAGCAAAATAAGTAGAGCGAAATGGATTTTGACTGAACCATTTAAAAGGAACCGTGACCTCGCAGGCGTTTTCTGTTAAAGCTCTCAGGCGCACACCGCTAAAATATGCCGAGGGTAATTTCCTTAACAGAAAAAATTGAAACTTAGGAGAATTAGCCAATTGAATAAACCCGTTTACAGTTTCCATAGCTTTGTCGATTCCCATAAAGTTAATACATAAACATAAAAAAACGTCACCAGCAGCTGGTGACGTTCTTATTTCAATTCAGCAACATTATAATTTCCATTCAAACGGTATGATCAGACGGGCGGTGAAATTACGGCCCATATTGAATACACCTACCCTGCCTGTAGCCGGGTTTACATCAGCATATTTCAAACGGCTCAGGTGGCTTTGATATCCTACATCTCCTATATTCTGTAATCCCACATTAAAAGTAAATCGCTTCTTGTTTGCGATTTTCACATCCGCACCCAGTCCTGCATTGAATAAAACATAACCTTTTGTGGCAGTCTCTGTTTCATAGCCGGAAAAAAAATCGTTCTGCGCCGCAACGGCGTTCATTTCTACCTTTACATATAAGCTGGAAAACAGCTTTAAAACATCAGTGAACTCTCCCCTCAGTTCGGTTAATACACTTGCCGGGGCAATAAGCGGCAAATTATCAGATCCGTCAACCGGTTCAACAAATTTACCTCTTACAAAGCTGAATGTGTTTTCAAAATGAAGCCAGTCCAGCGGATGCGGATGCACATCAAAGCGGGCTTCAATGCCCATCAGCCTTGCGTTCTGCTGGTTGAACCGAAAAGTCGGGATCCCGTTTGTTAATGAATCAGTACCATTACCCCCCAATAAGCGGTTATAAAAAATATAATTGCTAATATGATTAAAATAGGGCGCTACGCTTATGTCGATGTGGTTGGTAGTGATCTCGATGCCTGCATCTACAGCAGTCGATATTTCGCTTTTAAGATCCCGCTCTCCTATTTCATAGCGATTCGTTCCTTCATGTGCACCATTAGCCGCTAATTCTGATAAATTGGGCGCCCTGAACCCCCTGGCTATATTGGCTTTCAGAGAAACATGATCGCTAATAGCATGTGTGGCACCCAGGCTGGCTGAAATATTGGAAAAGGTTTTAGAAAATGCCTGGAACTTTTCAGTGCCTTCTTCATCGTTCATGGCCTTACTGTTAAGACTTCTGATATCATAACGTAGTCCTCCGCTAAGGGTGGTTTGATTCCAGGTTTTAGAAGCAACACCGTATACACCAAAATCAAATAAACTATAGTCGGGTATAATCGCTTCAGCTGCTTTATTCTGATTCTGTTGTCCCATTCCATTTACACCAAAGCTGGTTTTCCAGTTGTTCCATTCCGGAATATGATAGGCCAAATTATAATTGACCGTTTTTAAATCAAAATAAGCTGAATGCAGGCCGGACTCTTCGTGTTCGTGCTCATGCTCGTGATTAGACTCTCCTTCATGTTCTTCTTCATCGTGATGCTCTTCACTATGATCATGCCCAAACTCCCTGCGTTGATTGCGCTGGAAACCGGTTAACGCAGTAATTCTTCCACCGTTTGACAGCGAGAAGCTGTTATCTAAAGCTATTTTAAAGTGCTGCACCCGCTGATTAGGATCTAAAGGAGTTCTGCCTTTAATAATATTGTTTCCTGGTACTTCTTCATCATAAACAAATTGACCGGCTTCATTGCGTTCTCCTTCTACCATTCCCATGTGCTGATCAAAATGAGAAAAGATAAGGTGTGAAAATCCCCAGCGTTTATTAACACCTATGTAACCACCAAAATTCTTTTCGTTAAACCGGCTGTTTAATACATTACCATCATATTTGTTATGATAATCTCCAGCCGTTTTAATGCTGCCATACGCATTCCAGTTCAATCCGTTGATATTGCTCGCTACATTTGCATACTGACCAAACATACGATTATTGGCGTTCAAAGTTGATTGTACATTAGCCTGTATGGTGTTGTTGGCAATGGGAGTATTGGTTAATATATTGATCACACCACCAATGGCATCACTACCATACATGAGCGAAGCGGGGCCACGTAAAATTTCTATCTTTTGCACGCTATATTCATCTATCTCAAGTCCATGTTCATCTCCCCATTGTTGTCCTTCCTGCCTGATACCGTCGTTAATCGTTACCACGCGGTTATAACCCAGCCCCCGTATAAAGGGCTTTGCTATTGCGGGTCCTGTAGTAACCACCGAAACGCCCGCTTCCTTTGCAACTACATCCAAAAGATTATTACCAACAGATTGTTGAATATCTTTTTTAGATATGATGGATACCTGCACGGGGGTATACTTTAAACGTGTTGCGGAAGAGACACCAGTAACAGTAACATTTTCATTTTCAACCACCGACCGGGAAAGAGAAAAGTTTTGAACGGTTTGCCCCTGCACCGTTACGATCTCAACTTTGGATTTATAACCTATGTAGGATACCTGTATTGTTAATCGTCCACCTGGAAGAGCGTTAAATTCATATCGCCCATCGGCATCAGTTGTTGTTGTTAACCTGAGATCAGGTATAGAAATAGTAGCGCCGGCCAAAGGCGCCTGTGATGTAACATCCGTTACAACGCCTGATAAACCGGCCTTTTCATCGTTTGCCGATAAAATATGAGTTGCCAGTAAAAATAGTATGGAAAGAAAATATCTGAATTGCATAACCTGAATGATTTGAATACGTGTAGACACAGCGCCTACACCGTAATGTATAAAAAGAAAAAGCCCA